>NZ_JBHYXN010000008.1:0-45665 GCF_042752335.1 Streptomyces sp. NPDC059355
GTGCGTGCGATCGCAAGGCGGAGGAGGGAATCGACGCGGAGCGTCGGTGACTGACGACAACGCGGCGAGCGTGCGTGCCAGGCCCCGCCGGCCAGCCGGGACTTTGACGACACGACCTAGGGGTGTCCACCGGATCAGGGGTCGGCAGGGCCCCGGCCCCCGCCTTCGGCCGGGTGTCAGGCGCGGCCCTGCTGCCCGGCGGCCGAGCCCGTCGGGGTCGCCGAGGGGCTCGGGGCCGCAGGGGTCTGCGGGGCGTCGCAGGTGACCTTGTCGCGCGGGGTGTAGTGCGTGCGGTAGGTCTCCCGCTTGACCTCCTGCCCGCCCTGGACGAAGACCCGGTCGACGGCCACGTCGAAGCCCTCCAGCGGGGTCTGCACCTCGCAGGTCGGACCGGATCCGGTCCGCTTGGCCGGCGGGGTGGTGTTCGTCCGCGGGCCCTGGGTCGCGCGTATCTCGTCGTACTTCTTCGTGCCGAGCAGGCTGATGGTCAGCGAGGTGTCGGTGGACTGCGCCTGGACGTAGATCGCGTGGCCGGAGTCGTTCTTCCAGCGCAGGTCGAGGGTGCCCCAGGCGACGGTGGCCTCACGGCCCTCGGGGTAGCGCTCGATGTAGAACGAGTGGGCCCCGTGCTCGACGGGCTTGACGCCGGCGAAGAACATGGCGTTGTACATGGTCGTCGCGACCGCCGAGACGCCGCCGCCGGGGGACTTCACGTACTGGCCGTCATTGATCATGATGCCGTCGACGAAGCCGTTCTCCTTGGTCCGCTCGCCGACCGTCTTGTTGAAGCTCCACGTCTCGCCGGGCAGCACGACGGAGCCGTTGATCAGCTCCACGGCCCGCCCGACGTTGGTGGTGCGGTACGGCGCGGCCGGGAAGTTGACCGTGAAGGAGGACATCTTCTCCTTGATGCCCAGGCTCTGGGCATTCGCGGCGGTCAGTCGCGGGTGGACCGTCGTCACGGCGACCTCACCCGTACGGGCGGCGCCGGTGCGCGTCAGCAGCGGGACCACTGCGTCGGCGAAGGCCTTTTCGGTGACCTGCACCCCGGAGCGCCCGTCCTGGGCGACGACCGCGCGGCCGGCGGAGTCCACGCGGAAGGTGGCCCCGCGGGAGGGGCTGGTGGCCGCCGCGACCTGCCGGGCGACCGCGGGCTCGGCCAGCAGTCCCTTGGCGTCGAGCTCGGGGACCAGGCGGCCCTTCGCGTCGGGCTCGACCGACAGGTGCCTGCCGAGCACGGCGGGGGTGAGCGTGACGGTCTTCCCGGCCACCTTCAGCGTGACCGGGCCGGACATCGCGGGCTCGGCGAACTCCTTCAGGGCCCGCGCGGTCTCCTGCTGCCCCACGGCCGGCGGCTTCCGGTCCACGGGGAGGGCGACCGGCCCGGCCTGCGGGCGCAGGTAGGCGGTGCGCACGGTGTCGGCCGTCCGGTCGGCGCGTACGGCGATGCCGGTGACGGGGGCGGTGGCCCGGGCCGTACCGTCCTCGAAGGTGATGTCGCCGTCGCGGGCGTCGCGGCCGGCGGCGGTGATCCGGTCGACCTCGGCGGTGCTCGTGGGGCCGTCCGTACGGATCACGGGCTCGACCTCACGGTTCTCGGCCGGGGTGAGCAGGCGGCCGATCACGGTGAAGGGGTCGGCTCCGGACTGCGCCGCGCGGTCGACGGTGGCGGCGGTGTCCAGGGACAGCCCGAAGGCGGCGGGTGCGGCCTTCTCGGCGCGGTCGCCGATCCGCAGCTCGATCGGGGCGGCCGCGGCGGGGCCGAGCGCGCCGTCGAGCGCGGTCTTGGCATCCGTACGGCTCATGCCGCCGATGTCGACGCCCCGTACGTGAGTGCCGTCGGCGATGGCGTCGCCCGCCACGGCCAGACCGGTGAGGTAGAGGCCGCCGAAGCCGAGGACGGCGGCTCCGCCGACGAAGGGCAGGGCCGTCCGCCGGTTGATCGTCAGGCGGTGTATGCGTCGCATGTCTCTCGTCTCTCCCGGTGCCGGTGGCGCTGGTGGATCGGTGTGGACCGGGAACCAGCATTCATCAATTCGGACTAAAAGGGTCGAAAATGTGCCTGTTCTCACGAGGAGCGACAGACCCGGTGCCGCCGGAGCCGGCCGGCCGAAAATCAGGCCACTTGGTTCGGATTGGCCCTGTTGGGCCGTTCGGGGGATGCCACACGGTAAGACCTGTCGGTCTTTGGCTCCTCGAAAGGCTCCACCGGTGTCCCTCGCCCCCGTCCGCCCCGCGCGGCGTCTGCCCCGCCGGCTCCTGCAGCTCTACGTCGGGCTCGCGCTGTACGGCGCGAGCTCCGCGTTCCTGGTCCGCGCCGGGCTGGGGCTCGACCCGTGGGACGTCTTCCACCAGGGGCTCGCCGAGCGCACGGGGTGGAGCATCGGCACGGTCTCGGTGGCCGTCGGCGCGCTGGTCCTGCTCCTGTGGGTGCCGCTGCGGCAGCGCCCCGGGCTCGGGACCGTCTCCAACGTGTTCGCCGTCGGCCTGACCATGGACGCCACGCTCGCGGTGCTGCCAGACGTGCACGGCGCGGTCGCGCAGGCCGCGCTGCTGACGGCGGGCATCGTCCTCAACGGGGTCGCGACCGGCCTCTACATCGCCGCACGCTTCGGGCCGGGCCCGCGCGACGGCCTCATGACCGGGCTGCACCGGCGGACCGGGCGCTCGCTGCGGCTGGTCCGTACCGGGATCGAGCTCACGGTCCTGGCGGCCGGAGTCCTCCTGGGCGGCACGGCGGGGGTGGGCACGGTGGCGTACGCCCTGGCCATCGGCCCGCTCTCACAGCTCTTCCTCCGCGTCTTCGCCCTCCCGGAGGAGGAGAAGGCCCCGGAACCGGCTCGGGGCGCAGAACCGGCTGGGGCCGCGGCACCGGCTCGGGCCGTGGATCCCGTGCGGGGCTGACCTGCCGGCGCTCCCCCGGCCGGTCATCCGACCTGGCGGCGGACCAGCTCGCGGAACGGGCCCGCCGGATCGGCGAGCAGGTCGGCGGGCGGGCCCTGCTGGGCGATCCGGCCGTCCGCCATCACGATCACCCGATCGGCGTCCATGACGGTGGACAGCCGGTGGGCGATCACGATGCGGGTGGCGCGCAGGGCGCGGGTGGACTCGATGACCACGCGCTGGGCCTCGTTGTCCAGGGCGCTGGTGGCCTCGTCCAGGAACAGGACGCGCGGCTTGCCGATGAGGGCCTGGGCGATCATCAGCCGCTGGCGCTGGCCGCCCGAGACGGTGCCGCCGCCGTCGGACAGCACGGTGTGCAGGCCCATCGGCATGGCCTCGATGTCCTCGGCGAGGCCGGCGAGCGCGGCGGCCTCCGCCGCCTCTTCGAGGGAGTACGTACCGGAGCCTCGGATGCAGTCGAGGATCGACCCGGAGAACGGCTGCGCGTTCTGCAGGACGACACCGCACTGGCGGCGTACGGCCGCCTGGTCGAGGGCGGCCAGGTCCTGGCCGTCGTACAGCACGCTGCCGGAGACCGGCCGGTCGAAGCCGATGAGCATGCGCAGCAGGGTCGACTTGCCGCAGCCGCTGGCTCCGACGACCGCGACGAACTCCCCCGGCCGCACCGCGAACGACACGTCGTCCAGGACGAGCGGGCCGTCGTCGGCGTACCGGTACGCGAGGTTGCGCACCTCGACGGCGCCGCTGAGCTCGCCCGGCCGGATGCCCTCGGTCCGTACCTCCGGGGCCGCCTGGAGCAGCGGCTTGACCTGCTCGAACATCGGCTGCACTGCGGCGGCCGAGAGGAGTGCGCCGGTCAGCTGGGTGGCGGAGGACAGCATCATCGTCACGGCCGTGCTGAAGGTGAGGAACTCGGCCGCCGACATGGTGCCGCGGGCCGGTCCGGCCAGCAGCATGAACATCGCGAGCGTGCAGAGCGGCAGATAAACCGCGTTGAGGACGGTGAGGACGTTCTTGATCCGGCCGATGCGCCGGTGCAGTTCGCGGGTACGGGCGAACTCCCGCGCCCAAGCCGCGTACGCGAAGCTCTCGGCGGCCGCCACGCGCAGTTTGGGGAGTCCGCGCAGGGTCTGGAACGCCTGGTTGTCGAGCTTGTTGCCGAGCCGGATCAGCCGGCGCTGGTAGCGCAGCTGCCACAGCCCGAGCCCCAGGAAGACGGCGGCGACGCCGAGCAGCATGGCGAGCGCCGCCAGCGCCAGCGGCACGCTGTAGACGAGCAGCAGCACGAGGTTCATCGCGCCGACGGTGCCCGCCTGGAGGGACACCGAGACGATGCCGGACAGCAGGCTGCGGATGGAGCTGATGCCCATGGCCGCGGCGGCGAGCTCCCCGGTGGAACGGCCCGCGAAGAAGGTCACCGGGAGGCGCAGCAGCCGGTCCCATACGGCCGGTTGCAGGGTGGCCTCGATGCGTCCCTCCATCCGCAGGACGGAGATGTTCTGGAGCAGCATGAAGGCGGCCGAGACCACGCTGGTCGCGACGAGCGCCAGCGCGGTCTGCACGATGAGGCTGTCCTCGGCGTGCGGTACGTACATGCCGAGCACCCGGCCGGTGGCCACGGGGACGAGCGCGCCGAGGCCGACGGCTCCGAGCCCGCCCAGGATCAGGCTGCGCAGGTCCTGGCCGCTGCCGCGGACGCTGAAGCGGACGAGGTGCAGCAGGCCCGGCTTCCGGTCGGGCAGGGGGCGGTAGAACATGACGGCATGGGGCGCGAAGGCGGCCGCGTTGCCCTGGCGGACGCGCTCGCGGGCGCCGGTGGCCGGGTCGACGGCCTCGTACCGGCCGCGCCGCCAGAGCAGCGCGACGGGTGTCCCGTCGTCCGCGCGCCGGCCGACGAGGGGGCCGCCGCACTCCCGCCACCAGCGGCCGGTGAGCTTGACGGGGCGGGTGCGCACGCGGGAGGCGAGGGCGATGCGTTCGACCGGGTCCGTCCGCGCAGGGCCGGGGGCCGCGTCCGCGCCCGTGGGCCCGGTCAGGGCGATGCCGGCTTCGGCGGCCACCAGACGGCACGCGGCGAAGGTCGCGTCGTCGCCCGCGGCGCCCCGCGTGCCCCGGCGGGAGCGGCCGATGGAGTCGAGCAGGGCGCGGTCCGCCTGGGTACGGGCCGCCTCGCCGGCCTCGATGCCGGCCGCGGTGCGGTCCGCGTGGTCGCGCTCGTCCTGCTCGATGCGGCGGTCCAGGGCGGACAGCAGCCGGTACTGCCGGTCCACCATGCCCTGCCACACGCTCTCGTCGACGAGGAGCGTGCCCGCCGCGCCTTCGTACGGCTCGTACACGGCGCCGTACTGCACGCTGCCCGGCGGGACCTGCATCCAGAGGATGTCCTCGTCGGCGCCGCCCCGGGCAGCGGTGTCCGGGCCGCCGTCCAGCGGCGCCTGGTACAGCACGCGCAGCCCCCGGCCGATGCCGCGGGCGAAGGCGTCCTCGAGCGGGCTGGGCCCGGGCTGCCACGCCTCGGTGTGGCCGCCGTGGCCGCCGTGGTCGGCGTACCCGCCGTGCCGGCCCCGGTCTCCGCCGTACGCGGGGACCCCCGGGGCTCCGTACTCCGGCCGGTGCAGCTCGCGCAGCTCGATGCGGCGCAGTACGCAGCCTTGCAGCGGGCGCCCGGTCAGCGTGTGCGCGGGGCCGTCGACCGGGCCGAGCAGCAGCGACCCCGACTCCAGCCGGCCGAGGAAGTGCCAGTGGCCCGCCTGCGCGGCGTCGACGGCGAACAGGTCCAGCTCGCCCTGGACCACGAGCCACAGTACGAGCGGCCCGTCCAGGGACAGGCTGCGCAGGCCCGTGCAGTCGACGGCCGAGCCGAGCCCGCCGAGGGCCGCGACGACGGGATCCGGTACGGGGTGGGGACGGTAGGCCTGTTGCGGGGTCGCCACGTCAGTGCTCCTTGACCAGTGCGGCGTACGCGCCCTGCGCGGCGAGGAGTTGCTCGTGCCGTCCGCGCTCCACGACCGTGCCCCGGTCGAGTACGACGATCTCGTCGCTGTCGCGCACGGTGCTCAGCCGGTGGGCGATCACCACGCAGGCGCAGCCGCGGCGCCGGAGGTTGTCGATGACGATCTGCTCGGTCGCCGCGTCCAGGGCGCTGGTGACCTCGTCCAGGATCATGACGCTGGGACGGCGCACCAGGGCGCGGGCGATCTCCAGGCGCTGGCGCTGGCCGCCGGAGAAATTGCGCCCGTCCTGCTCGACGCGGCTGTGGATGCCGCCGGCCCGCCGCGCGACCACGTCGTACACGGCGGCGTCCTGGAGGGCGGCGACGACGGCCTCGTCCGTGATGGAGGGGTCCCAGAGGGCGACGTTGTCGCGGACGGTGCCCTCGAAGAGGAAGACGTCCTGGTCCACGAACGACACGGAGGCGGCCAGCGCGCCGCGCGGGATGTCCTCCAGCCGCATCCCGTCGATGCGGATGGCACCCTCCCACGGCGTGTAGAGGCCGGAAATCAGGCGGGAGACGGTGGACTTGCCGCTGCCGGAGCCGCCGACGAGAGCGATCTGCTGCCCGGGGCCGACCGCGAGCGAGACGCCCTTCAGCAGCGGCGCGTCGAGGGGGCTGTAGCCGAAGGTGATGCCGTCCAGCTCCACGTGGCCCTTGAGCCGGCGGGTGCCGGAGAGCGGCTCGCGGCGCAGGTAAAGGGGGTCGACGGGAAAGTTCTCGACGTCCCGCAGCCGGGCGATGTCGGCGGCGAAGTCCTGGATCCGTCCGGCCACTGCGCCCAGGCGGGTGATCGGGGCGGTGAAGCTGGTCACGAGGGCCTGGAAGGCGACGAGCAGGCCGACCGAAAGGTGCCCCTCCACCGCCCGCAGGCCGCCGATCATCAGGATCAGCGCGCTGTTGAGGGCGGCGAGCGTGGGTGCGACCACGGCCAGCCAGGCGCTGGGGACGCCGAGCCGCTGCTGTACGTCGAGGGTGACGGCGTGCTGGCCGGCCCAGCGGCGGAAGAAGGCGTTCTCCCCGCCGGTGGCCTTCATCGTCTCGATGAGCTGGAGGCCGCTGTACGAGGTGTTGGTGAGCCGGGCGCTCTCGGCGCGCAGCTTCTGCGTGCCGGTGGCCCTCATCCTCATCACGATCCGCAGGGCCGCGAGGTTGAGCAGCGCGATGAGCACGCCGACGAGGGTGAGTTGCGGATCGTACGTCCACAGCAGGACCGCGTAGAGCACGACCACGACGGCGTCCACGCCGGCGGCGGCCAGGTCGCGGGCGAGGGTCTCGGCGACCGCGTCGTTGGACTGGAGGCGCTGGACGAGGTCGGCGGGGTTGCGCTGGGTGAAGAAGGCGACGGGAAGCCGCAGCAGGTGGCGCAGGAAGCGGGCGCTGCCGAGCGTCGAGGAGATGATGCGGCCGCGCAGCAGGTTGGCCTGCTGCAGCCAGGTGAGTACGGCCGTGAGGACGAGGGCCGCCGCCATCGCCGTGAACAGCACGCCCAGCAGGGAGGTCTGCGCGCCGATGAGGAACATGTCGATGTACGTGCGGCTGAGCGCGGGCACCGTCGCACCGACGGCCACCAGCAGGAGGCTGGAGAGCACGGCGGCGAGCATCGTCCCCGAGGTGCCGCGCAGGCGGGCCGGCACGGCGCTCATGACGCCCTGTCTGCGGCCGGTGCGGCGAAACCGCGGGCCGGGTTCGAAGACGAGCGCGATGCCGGTGAAGGCGGTGTCGAACTCCTCCATGGGGACGAACCGGCGCCCCTTGGCGGGGTCGTTGACGTACGCGCCCCGGCGGCCGAGGCGCCGGCCGGTGCCCTCGTGGACGACGTAGTGGTTGAACTCCCAGAAGAGGATGGCGGGCGGGCTCAGGCGGGCGAGCGCGGCGAGGTCCATCTGCATGCCCTTGGCGGTCAGCCCGTAGCCGCGGGCGGCCTTCAGCAGGTTGCCGGCGCGGGAGCCGTCGCGCGACACCCCGCAGGCGATGCGCAGTTCTTCCAGCGGTACGAACCGGCCGTGGTGGCCGAGCACCATGGCGAGCGCGGCGGCCCCGCACTCCACGGCCTCCATCTGGAGCACGGTGGGCGTGCGCACGGGACGGGGCGTGCGGCGCGGGGGGCGCGGCCGGCCGCGGGAGGAGGTGGTCACGGGAGCAGCCAATCGACGGGGCGCTGTGCGGGGAGGTGGACGGCTCCGGTCACCGGCGTCGTCGAGTCGAGGGGGTAGGGGGGCCCGTCCGCGGTGGACCAGCGGTAGCCGGAGGTGGTCGCGGAGGAGCGTTCGAGCTGCACGAGCACCGCCACGGGATTGCCCTGGCGGGCGAACTGCGCGGCGAGGCGGGCGTCTCCGAGGAAGCCGCCGATCTGCGCCTGCGTCTGGGGCGCCCGCCCGACTTCCTTGACGCGCCCGCGCAGCACGCCGAAGCGCTCCCGGGGGACGGACTGGACGTCCACGTCGACGGAGGCCCCGACGCGGATCTCCGCACCGCCGCCCCCGGACACGTAGAGCACCGCGACCAACGGCTCGTCCGCGCCGCTGACCCGTTCCAGGACGGCGAGGTCGGCGCCCACCGCCACGACGGCGCCCGTCTTGGCGACCAGGCCCGTCACCCGGCCGCCGGCCACGGCGCGCACGGTCCGTTCGCCTTGCTCGGTGGCGACTTGGAGCAGGGGCGCGCCGGGGGAAAGCAGTTGCCCCTCTTTGGCGAGCACGGTGGTGACCTGCCCGGAGAAAGGACTCTGGAGCAGATAACTGCCTTGGGCGCGCGTGAGTATTCCGGGTGCGCTCAGCTTGGCGGAAACGGACCCGCCGTACGCCCACACACCGGCGGCGGCCACGACGAGAACGCTCACGCAGAGCACGATTCTCCCCTGCGGCCGGGCGAACCGGACGGGCACATCGAGCTCGTCACCGGATTGCAGTTTGGAGAGCGCCTTTCGACGAAACTGCACGAACTCCCCTTCTCACACGGCAGACCCCGGAACGAGAAATACGCTCCGGGGTCCACTCACACGGACATCCGACTCAGAGGCCGGCGACACCGGCGCGCACGCCGGCGATGCCCTCGACCTGGCCGGGCAGGGCCTGCACGCCCTGGACCGTGTGAAGCGAGGTGACCGTGTTCACCACGTGGAAGACGTCGCCGGTCACGGCGCCGAGCAGCCCACCGGAAATGCTGACACCGCCGGAAACCGCGTCCAGCTCGTTGTCGGCGATCTCACGGGTCTCGATGTCGTTACGCATGATGTGCGCACCCTTTCAGTCGTCTGATCATTCTCGAATAACGCGGCCAACCAGGACCCACGCCGGACAGATGAAAGCACGCGAACAACCAACGCAGCCAACCACGTTGAGACCTCTCATGAACGGGGACGAGGACACACAGCACGAACTCTCCGGCCATTCCCGCAGATCCCCACACCCCCTCCACAAGATCGAGTAACACATCCGGCCGCCCCGTCAGCCCGAATGCCCAAACGCGCCCAAACCACCCCAGGAACCCACCGGGGATGTAACAGGACCCACCCCCTCCACTTTCACCGGGTGAAGATTCCCGGGAGCGGCACCCCGTGACGACCCGACCACGATCCGTAGACTTCGGCAGCCGCCCGGCTATGGTCGGCCCATGGAACGGGTGCGCAGCAGAGTGATCGTCCACGGCGAGGTGCAGGGGGTCTTCTTCCGCGACTCCTGCCGCCGCACGGCCCTCGAGTACGGCGTGTCGGGCTGGGTCCGCAACCTCCCGGACGGCACGGTCGAGGCGGCCTTCGAGGGCCCCGCGGAGGCGGTGGCCCACCTGATCACCTGGACCCGCCAGGGCCCACCCACAGCCGCGGTCACCCGAGTGGAAGTCCACGAGGAACCCCCTCAGGCCCTCGCGACCTTCGAGATCCTGGCCTAGCCGGACGGAAGGCGGCGCCACCGAGAGCGCCGCCCGGGTGCCGGCCGCCGGCGTTCGGCATAGCGGACCAGGGCGTCCGGGCCTGCGGTGCGGACCCAGACCGGTGCGCCGACGATGATGCGCTGGGTACCGGCGAGTCCGGTGCGGTCGAGATGCCACCGCGCCGGGTCGAGGGTGATGTCGGAATAGATCACCGCGAACCACTCGGCATCGGCGGCATGACCCAGCGCGAGCGGGCGCGTCCAGGGGGCGTCGTCGTGGTCGGGGTTGTCCGCCCGCTCCCTGTCGTTGAGGGCGATCGACAACGCCTCGACGGCGAGCCCGTGATCGTCCCACTGCGAGGTGTTCCGTCGGCCCCGGCTCTGCAGGAGTTCAGCGACGGCATACCAGGCGGACGACGAGCTTCCTTCCAGCGCTTCGCCGCGGCGGAAGTCGAGAGTGTTGTCCAGGCTGCCGAACAGGCACAGGTCGACCCGCTGACCGACTGCGTTCCGGGTCCGGGTGTGCAGCACGACCCCCTTGTCCCTGGCCGGTCCGTCAGTGAACGCAGAGAAGGCCACCGCACCCAGGCCCGTCGCGAACAACACCGGATGCGGCTCCTGATAGGTCACCGCGGTCTGCCGTCTCGCGGCCGCCGTCAACCGGTCGGCCACCCGCCGGCGGCTGCGCTCCCGCACTTGCGAGCCCGCGAGCTCCATCGTCGGGAGGGGGACGCCGAAGGCTGATTCCGGTGTCCTGACAGCGGTGACCCGCCACGACCGGTCGAGACGGATGCCGTTGTCCAGTTCGAGCGCGCGGACCTGGCGCTCGGACCAGTACCGGTACCGGGTGATGTCACGTCCTCGTCGCACTGCCACCTCCGCCAGGTGGGACGACCCTACCCACCCGGCCGAACCGCAATGCCGGCATCACATGGGAAAGGCCGTTCCCTCATGGATGAGAGAACGGCCTCCGACGTGCGTAAAGCACAGTCGGGACGACAGGATTTGAACCTGCGACCCCTTGACCCCCAGTCAAGTGCGCTACCAAGCTGCGCCACGTCCCGATGCGCGCTGACCTGGGGTTTCCCCGGGGTGAACGCGCACGAGAACGATACCGCACTTCCTGGGGTGGTCGCGCGCACCTTTCGCGGGATCGGGGCGGGCTTGACCTCAAGCGGGCTTGAGGTTGCACGATCGGTGCATGACACAGGCAACCGCGGACACGGGGTTCCGCTACGACGATCTGGGCCGGCTCATCGCGCTCATGACCGGGGCCGAGAAGCACGGGCCCGCCGCGCATTCCACGCTCGACGTGCTGTGGGTGCTCTACGACCGGGTGCTGCGCGTGGAGCCCGGGGGCGCCGAGGAGCCCGGGCGGGACCGGTTCCTGCTCTCCAAGGGGCACGGGCCGATGGCGTACTACGCCGTGCTCGCCGCCAAGGGCTTCTTCCCACAGGACTGGCTGCGCGGGTTCGGCTCGTACGACTCGCCCCTCGGGCACCATCCGGACCGCACGCTGATCCCCGGAGTGGAGATCGGCAGCGGCTCGCTCGGGCACGGGCTGCCGCTCGCGGTCGGCAGTGCGCTCGGGCTGCGGGCGCAGGGGCTGGAGGAGCCTGCGGTGTGGGTGCTGATCGGCGACGCGGAGCTCGACGAGGGCAGCAACCACGAGGCCATCGCCTATGCCGGCGCCGCCGGGCTGGAGCGGCTGCACACCGTGGTGATCGACAACGACTCCGCGACCCACGGCTGGCGCGGCGGGATCGCCTCCCGCTTCGAAGCCGCCGGCTGGTCGGCGGTCACCGTCGACGGCCGGGACCACGAGGCGTTGCACGCCGCCTTCACCACACCGCATCCGGGCCGGCCCCACGCCGTCGTCGCCCGTGTCGAGAAGAAGCAGTAGAGGGGTAGACCGTGGACAACATGCGGGAGCGGTTCGTTTCCGTCACTTCGCGCGCGCTCGACGAGGATCCGCGCCTCGCGCTCGTGCTCGCCGAGATCACCATGGACGGGTTCCGGCCCGACCGGCAGCGCCATCCGGAGCGGGTGATCAACGTCGGGATCCGGGAGCAGCTGCTCATCGGGGTCGGCGGCGGGCTGGCGCTGACCGGGCTGCGGCCGATCGTGCACACCTTCGCCAGCTTCCTGGTGGAGCGGCCGTTCGAGCAGGTCAAGCTGGACTTCGGGCACCAGGGCACGGGCGGGGTCCTGGTCAGCGCGAACGCCAGCTACGACTGGCCGGCCGGCGGGTACACCCACATGGCTCCCGGCGACGTGGCCCTGCTGGACACGCTCGACGGCTGGACGGTCCACGTGCCGGGGCATCCGGACGAGGCCGAGGCGCTGCTGCGCCACGCCTACGCAGCCGGGGACGACAAGGTCTACGTCCGCCTCTCGCAGCAGGCGAACGCCGCCCCGCGTCCGGTGGACGGCGTGGGCTTGCGGACCGTACGGGAGGGAGGTCCCGGCGCCGCCGTCGTCGTCGCCGTCGGACCGCTGCTGGACAACGTGCTCGCCGCGACCGAGGGGCTGGACGTGACCGTGCTGTACGCCACCACCGTGCGGCCCTTCGACGACGCGGCGCTGCGCGAGGCCGTCGGCCGGGGCCGGGCCGAGGTCGTCCTGGTCGAGCCGTACCTGGCCGGCACCGCCACCGCGGCCGCCGCCCAGGCCCTGTCGGATGTCCCGCACCGGATCCTCGGCCTCGGCATCGGGCGCGCCGAGCTCCGCCGCTACGGCACGATG
Organism: Streptomyces sp. NPDC059355; assembly: GCF_042752335.1. Taxonomy (NCBI): domain Bacteria; kingdom Bacillati; phylum Actinomycetota; class Actinomycetes; order Kitasatosporales; family Streptomycetaceae; genus Streptomyces; species Streptomyces sp. NPDC059355. The sequence goes on from NZ_JBHYXN010000008.1 coordinate 12,514, forward strand.
GACGAGCACATCGCCGCGCACGGTCTGGACCCGCACTCCCTCCGCCGGAGGATCGGCGCCTTCGTCTAGAGGGTGTCCGCGAGGTCCGGGTGGGCCGCGGCCAGGCGTTTGGGGGCCGCCTGGAGCCAGGAGTCGATCAGGATCGCGCGCAGCTCGGCGGCGCTCTCCAGCGCCGCGAGCCGGACCCGGAGCCAGGCGTAGTTGTCGTCGTGGCCCGCCCGGACGAAGAACTTCTCCGGCTCGGCGGCGATCAGCTCCGCTCGCTCCTCCTTCGGGCACTTCACCCCGATCGAGGCGTCGTCCTCACCGAGCGCGGCGAAGATCTTCCCGGCCACCCGGAAGGTGGGCGTGCCCCACGCGGGCTTCTCGCTGCTGTCCGGGAGCGACAGTGCGGCCGTACGGACGTCCTCGGCGGTCACGGCCATCGCGCGACTCCTCTCCCCACCACCGGTCGGGCACCGGGGTGGTGTCGTCGACCGTAGCGCCGGCCACTGACAACCGCCCCCGGGCGCCGGCCCGGCCCCCGCCCTCACCCCGCCCTCACCCCGCCCGCACTGCCACCGCGCCCTCATCCCGCCCGTTTCCCGTCCTCCCGCGCATGGATGATCTCCACCAGCTCCGCCGCCAGGGACTTGGCCGTCGCCAGCCCCTGCGTCCCCCACCGGCGCGGCTCCACGTCCACCGCGCACACCGTGCCCAGGACCACCCCCCTCCGGTCGGTCAGCGGCGCGCCCACGTACGAGCGGACCCCGCTCTCGTCCACCACCGCGTTTCCCGCGAAACGCGCGAAGTCCCGTACGTCCTCCAGCACCAGCGCCCGGCGCCGCACCACCACGTGCGGGCAGTACCCGTGGTCCCGGGGCAGCACCCGCGCCGGGTACCCGCTCGCCGGGGCGTCCGCCGCGTGGTGCAGCCCGGCGAAGAACTGCCTTTCCTCGCCGATGAAGTTGACCCCCGCGTACGGGGCCGCCAGCACGTCGGCGACCTGCCGTGCGAAGGCGTCGAGCTCGCTGTCCGCCCGTTCCCCCAGGCCCAGTTCGCGCAGTCGGACGGTGCGCGCGGGCGCCTCCCGGTCCACCGGCGTGAGCAGCAGGTGTCCGGTCGACTCGTAGTACGTCATCTCGGTTCTCCCCTGTCCGGATTCCATGGTTGCGCCGGGTCGGTCGCCGCCGTGAAGAGCAGGTGGTGCACCAGGGCGGCCAGCGCACCCGTCCCCGAGCTGGTCAGCCGCGCGTCGCACCGTACGACCGGCACCTCGGGCCCGAGCCCCACCGCCTCCCGGACCTCCCCGGCGGTGTAGCGGTGGCCCCCGTCGAACTCGTTGACGGCGACGATGAACCCGATGCCGCGGCGTTCGAAGAAGTCCACGGCCGGGAAGCAGTCGTCGAGCCGGCGCGTGTCCGCGAGCACCACCGCACCGAGCGCGCCCGCGCACAGTTCCTCCCACAGGAACCAGAACCGCTCCTGCCCCGGCGTCCCGAAGAGGTACAGGACGTGCCGCTCGTCCAGGGTGATCCGCCCGAAGTCGAGCGCGACCGTCGTCGAGGTCTTCGCCTCGACCCCGTCGAGCGGGTCGGGGCCCTCGCTCAGCCCGCTGAGCAGCTCCTCCGTGCACAGCGGCTCGATCTCGCTCACCGCGCCCACGAAGGTCGTCTTGCCCGCCCCGAACCCGCCCGCGACCAGGATCTTCAGCGTCGCGGGCAGGACGGGGGCGGGACGGGTGTCACAGTCGTCGGCGTAGGCCATCGAGCACCGCCCGGAGCAGGTTCTGGTCGTCAGCGGCGACGTATCCGCCGCCCGGGAACCGCGGCGCCTGCGCCGTGACGGCCCCGGATTCCATCAGGTCGGACAGGAGCACCTTCACCACCACCGCCGGCAGCCGCAGCTGTCCGGCCACCTCGGCGACGGTGACGGCCGCGGAGCCCGCGCACAGGCGCAGCGCGAGCGTGTGCTCGGCGCCGAGCGGGCCGCGCGGCCGCACTCCCGTCGCGGTCACCAGGGACAGCAGGTCGAGTGCCGCGGCCGGGCGGGTCCGGCCGCCGCTGGCCGTGTACGGGCGCATCACCCGGCCCGCCGAATCGTCGAGCCAGGGCGTGTCGCGCGGGGCCCCCGTGCCGTACGCGGCGCGGGCGCGCATCACTCCGGGTCGCCGACGGGCCGCCGCGGCGGGGCCGCGAGGTACGGCCGGACGCTCTTGACCAGCATCGCCATCTCGTAGCCGAGCACTCCCGCGTCGGCCTCCCGGTCGGCCAGGACCGCGAGGCAGGTGCCCACCCCGGCGGACGACACGAAGACGAGCGCGGAGTCGAGCTCGACCACCACCTGCCGGACCTCCGCCCCGCCCCCGAACCGGGATCCGGCGCTCCGCCCGAGCGAATACAGCCCGGAGGCCAGCGCCGCCAGGTGGTCGGCGCTGTCGCTGTCGAGGCCGTGGACGCAGCTGACGAGGCCGTCGGCGGTCAGGAGGACCGCGCTGCGCGTGTAGGGGACCCGCTGGACCAGGCCGCTGAGCAGCCAGTCCAGGTCCGAGAGCCGACTGGTCTTCGTCGCCGCTTCGCCGCCCATGGTGGTGCGCTCCTTGCCGAGGTGAGAGGTCGGGGTCATGGCTGGTTCTCCGACTGGGCGAGGCCGAAGCCCCGTTGGAAGGCGGCCATCAGGCCCGGGTCGTGCACGGGTTGTTCGGGCGTGTCGGCCGGCTTCGGGGCGGGGGCGTCCCGCAGCTGCGGGGCGAGGTGGTGCTGGGCCCGGCGCCGGGGCAGGGTCGGCCGGTCGGGATCCGTCCGGGCGGCCGGTACGGCGGCCACCACCGTGGCCGGCGGGGCCGGCGGTACGGGCGCGGGCGCCGCGGGCACCGGTTCGCATACGACCGACTCCCAAACGGCCGGCTCCCGTACGGCCTGCTCGTGTACGGCCTGCTCCCGTACGACCGGCCGCGCGGGCGGCGCGGGCGGCGGGGCCGCCCAGGCCGGTGCGGCCGGCTCCGGCTCCCTCCGTGCCTGCGGCTGCGGCATCGGCCGCGGCACCGCCACCCGCACGGGCTCCAGCGGGGGCATCGCCGCGCCCCCGTCGCCGGTCCCCCCCGACGTGGCCCGGGAGCCCCCGAGCGCATCGGCGGCGCTCGGCGCCTCCGCCCCCAGCAGTTCCTGGGGCAGCACCAGCACCGCGAGCACGCCGCCGTAGATGTTGGACTTCAGCTCGACGGCGATCCCGTGCCGCCGGGCCAGCGCCGACACCACGAACAGGCCGATCCGCCCGTCCGCGAGCAGGTGCCGGACGCTGACCTGATCGGGATCGACGAGCAGCGCGTTCATGCGGCGCTGCTCCGCGGCCGGCATGCCCAGCCCGCGGTCCTCCACCTCCACGGCGATGCCCGCGGTGACCCGCTCGGCCCGCAGCACCACGTCGGTGTCGGGGGCGGAGAACACCGTGGCGTTCTCGACCAGTTCGGCCAGCAGGTGCACGACGTCGGCGACGGCGTGGCCGCGTACGGTGCCGCCCGCCGGGGGCACCACCTTGACCCGCGTGTACTGCTCGACCTCCGCGACGGAAGAGCGCAGCACCTCGCTCAGGTCGATGGGCCGGGTCCATTGTCGCCGGGAGGCGGCGCCGCCGAGTACGGCCAGGTTCTCGGCGTGGCGGCGGATCCGGGTGGCGAGGTGGTCGACGTGGAAGAGCTCCTTGAGGAGGTCGGGGTCCTCGACCGTGTCCTCCATCTCGTCGAGCAGCGAGATCTCCCGGTGCACGAGGGACTGGAGCCGGCGCGCGAGGTTGACGAAGACCTCTACCTTGCGGTCGCTGTCGGACGGCGCGGCCGGGCCGGCCAGCCGTACGAGGGTCGTGTGCGCGTGTTCGCGGGCGCCGCGCAGTTCCTGGGAGAGCAGCCAGAACTCGTCCACCCGGTCCGGGTCGCTGCCGGGCGGCGGCGCCGTCGGGCCGCCGCGGACGGGGCGGACCGGCTGCTCACCCCGCTCCAGGCGCTCGGCGGCCGTCCGCAGCTCCTGGCGTCCGCGCATGCTGGAGCGGCGCAGGGCCTCGCAGCGGTCCCGGACGGCCTTGGCGGAGCGCCGGGCCCCGAGCAGGGCGGCGGCCAGCGCTCCGACGACGAGCAGCGCGCAGCCCGCGAGGACCGGCCACAGCCGGGCGTCCCGCTCCCCCGCGCCGCCGCCCAGCTGGAGGGTGAAGATCACCGCGGCGGCCCCGCTGAGCCCGGCGGCGAGCGTGGGCAGCAGGGCGGCGCGGACCAGCTGGGGACGTATCTGCCGGACGGGACCGGTGACGGCGTGTCTCGACGGGGCGTGGCGGGCGGCGCGGAGTCCGGACATCGGCGTCCTCTACGTGGGGCCCGGGCCCCCAGGGTTCCGGGGCCCGGTGTGGATCACAGTGTTGATCACCGGATACCCACGCTAGACCGCACAATCCCGCCGCTGACAGACAGTTGGGGAACTTCGCCGGGATGCTTCCCGCTCCCGGCGGAGCGCTCGTACGACAGCCCGAATCCGCCGGGGGCGCGCATTCGCAGCGGCCCCGGCGGACGTACCACCCCCCGCTGTCGGAACACCGGCTACGAGCCGACGGCCTCCGGTTCTTCGTGCGCGGCGGCCGGGGGACGCGTGGCGGCGACCGGGCGGGAGGACGCCGCCGGTACGGGCGGGGCCGAGGCGACGAACGGGCGCCACCACGCCTCGCTCGGGGCGTCCGCGTCGCCCGGCTCGAACGGCTGGCCCGGGATCGGCAGTGCGATCGCCGCCCCGGTGGCCTCGGCGGCGGCCACGGTGCCCTCGCCCGGCTCGTCCCACGGGTGCAGCGCCAGATTGAAGGTGCCCCAGTGGATCGGGAGCATCGTGCCGTGCGGGATGCCGCCCTGGAGGTCGAGGTGGGCCTGCATGCCCTCCTCGGGAGTCATGTGGATGTCGGGCCAGTACTCCGAGTACGCACCGATCTGGATCATCGTGGCGTCGAAGGGGCCGTGCGCAGCGCCGATCTCCGCGAACCCGGGGAAGTACCCGGTGTCGCCGCTGTGGAAGATCCGGTGCTCGTCGCCCGCGACCACCCACGAGGCCCACAGGGTGTTCTGCTGGTTGCGCAGGCCCCTCCCGCAGAAGTGCCGTGCCGGGGTCGCCGTCAGCGAGAGCCCCGCGACCTCCGTGGCCTCGTTCCAGTCGAGCTCGCGCAGCCGGTCCGGTGACACGCCCCAGCGCTCCAGGTGGGCGCCCACGCCGAGCGGGACGGCGAAGACCGTGTCCGTCCCGGCCAGCTCCTTGATCGTCGGCAGGTCGAGGTGGTCGTAGTGGTCGTGCGAGATCACCACGACGTCGACCGGCCCCAGCGAGGCCAGCGGTACGGGCGCGGGGTGCAGCCGCTTGGGACCGGCGAACGGGAACGGGGAGCACCGCTCACCCCACACCGGGTCGAACAGCACCCGCCGCCCGTCGATCTCCGCGAGCACGCCCGAGTGCCCCATCCAGGTCAGGCGCAACCCGCTCACCGGCGGCTTCGCCAGCTCGGCGAGCGTCGTCGGATACACCGGGATCGGCGCGCCGGGGTTGCGCCGGGTCCGCTGCTCCTTGTGGAAGTAGATCTTGGCGAACTCCATCATGGAGCCGGAGGGCCTGGTCCGGGCCCCGACCGGGTTCTGGAAGACGCCGTCGGCGAAGTTCGGCGATCGCCGGATCCGCTCCAGGCGGGCGCCGGACGGATCCGCGCCGAAGGCTTCGGGCCGCAAGGCGCGCAGCCGAGGACGCAGGGGACGGGAGCCGGTCAAAGCGCCTCCTGGGAGGGTGGGGCGGATGGTCGTGAGGCCGTAGGGAATACCGGTCTACCACCATGCCAACGCGCACCGGCCTCGAAGGATTCCGCCGCGCGCCCCCGTTCTCGCGCCGCCTCCACGACCGCCCCCGCCGGCCCGTTCCCCCCGGACCCGCCCCCTGCGCGCTACAGCGGCAGCAGGTCCGGACGCTTCGCCTCCACGTGGTCCCCCGAGGACTCCCCGCGCAGCCGCCGTCCGATCCACGGCACCAGGTACTCCCGGGCCCACTGGATGTTGTCCCGGGTCACGTCCACCGAGCCGCGCGGCTGTTGGGGCGGCCACGGCTGGTCGGGATCGGCCGGCACCTCCAGCCCCAGTACCTGGGCGGCGCGCAGCGCGACCCGGGTGTGCCCCTCCGGTGAGAGGTGCAGCCGGTCGTCGTCCCATGCCCGCCGGTCCTGTACGGACTTCAGCGACCACAGGTCGAGCACCGGGCAGTCGTACCGGTCGGCGATGGCGCGCACGTGCGCGCTGTACGTCGCCACCTTGCCCCGCAGGTGCTTGAGGACCGGAACGCCGCGGGTGTCGAAGCCCGTGGTGATCATGACCCGGCCGACCGCTCCGGTGAGGTCGGCGACCGCCGCCTCGAACCGCTCCGCCACGTCGTCCGGGTCGCTGCCGGGCCGGATGATGTCGTTCCCGCCCGCGCAGAAGCTCACCAGGTCGGGTGCGAGCTCCTTGGCCCGCGGGACCTGCTCGGCCACGATCTGGTCGAGGAGGCGCCCCCGCACGGCCAGGTTCGCGTACCGGAATTCGTTTTCCTCGCGCTGATCGGCCAGGAGTACGGCCAGTCGGTCCGCCCAGCCGAGAAAGGTCTCCCCGGGTCCCGGGTCCCCCACACCCTCGGTGAAGCTGTCCCCGATCGCCGCGTACGAGCCGATGGTCTTGAGTGTCGTCGTCGCTGCCACGAGAACACATCCTTCACCCCGGTGCGTGACCTACGCCACCGTAGGCAGGGGTTGACGGACCGTGATCTATACCACCCGGTCGGTACGGAATAACAGCGCGTGAGGCCGGGACCCCCCTCGGGTCCCGGCCTCACGTGTCCGACTGCCTCTCCGACGGCGGGAGCCGTCAGATGCTCACACCCTTCGAGCGGAGGTAGGCCAGCGGGTCGATGTCCGAGCCGTAGGACGGCCCGGTGCGGATCTCGAAGTGCAGGTGCGGGCCGGTCGAGTTGCCGGTGGAGCCGGAGAGGCCGATGGTCTGGCCGCCGGTGACGCTCTGGCCGACCGAGACGGAGAGCTGGGACAGGTGGCCGTACTGGGAGTACTTGCCGTCCGCGTGCCGGATGACGACCTCGTTGCCGTACGCACCGCCCCAGCCCGCGGAGACCACGGTGCCCGCGCCGACGGCACGGACGGTGGTGCCGGAGCTCGCGATGAAGTCGACACCGGTGTGGTAACCGCTGGACCACATGGCGCCGGGGGTCTTGTACGGGGTGGAGATGCCGCCACCGCCGACGGGGGCGACGAAGCCGGCGGCGCTCACCGCGGCGGCGGACTTGACGGCGGTGCTCTTCTTGGCGGGAGCGGCGGCGGGGGCAGGGGCCGGCGCGGCGTCCGCGGAGCCCTTCGCCTTCGAGGCCGGGTCCGCAGCCGAGGCCGCGGCCGAGGACTTCTTCGCCGGGGCCGGGGCCGCCTTCCGCGCGGGAGCCTCGCCCTTCGCGGCGAGGGTCAGCTTCAGCCCGGGGTGGATCAGCGAGGGGTCGGCGCCGACGGCCTCGCGGTTGTCGGCGTACAGCTGCTGCCAGCCGCCCGAGAGGTGGCGGTCCTGGGCGATCTTGGAGAGGTAGTCCCCCGGCACGACCGTGTAGACGGCCGAAGTGGCGGGAGAGCCCTGCGCGACAGCGGCGGGCGCGGCCTGCGGCGCCGCCGGAAGCTGCGGCGCCTGCACGGGTGCGGCGGCGGGCGCGGCGGCCGGGGCTCCGGCCGCCTGGGCGCCGGCGGCACCCAGCAGCGGCAGCGCGAGGGCCGCACCGCCGGTGCCCGCGACGGCGAAGCCGCGCGCCACGGAACGGGACTTGGGACGTCGGTGCTTACCCTTTGCAGGCATGGCGAATTCCTCTCCGTCGCCTGCGAGGTGAGCTGTCGGGTTCGGACTGGAGATGTCCGGCCGTCCGTGAACAGAACATGAACGGCTTCACCCCGAGCTGTTCCGATGCGAATGATCGGGAACAGCGGCCTACCTGGTTCCCCCGCTCCTGCCGCGCGCGTGAATAGTCGGGTGCGGTTTCCGGACGGCGGCAGGATTCGGCGGTCCATCCGGATCGATCGCGAAGGTAATCGAGTTGAGCCACACCGAACAAGCCACGAATTTCCTGACGGATTCACAGAACCGGGAATCCACCGGAATTCCGGTCACCCTCCGTCCATTCCCCGGCACCAACAACCCCTCCGGCCGGGCCATTCGACTTTGACGATCAGGCACTCACGGTCACCGTATGATCTGGCTCACGGGGCCGTGCCCGATCTCGCCTCCGGTTATGGCAAGTTGGCCCCAAGTAGTGTAATTCGGACACGCCACGACGATGCGGAGGAGTTCCCGTGACCCAGCAGATACCCCGGCCCCCGCGGACGGAGCCCGTACCGGAGCCCGAGCTCTCGGAAGTGCGCAACTTCCGTGACGTGGGCGGCCTCCCAACCACCGACGGGCGGAGGGTCAAGCCGGGAAAACTGTTCCGTAGCGGACATCTGGCACATGCCACCGAAACCGATGCAGAATTCCTCGCGTCGCTCGGTCTGCACACCATCTTCGACTTCCGCAACAACGCCGACCACGCTTTGGAGGGGCCCGACGTCGAGCTCCCCGGCGTACGGAACGTCAACATCCCGCTGTCGGATCCGGCCGACGGCAAGGAATTCTGGAAGATGGTCCGCGACGGCGACGTCGAGCAGCTCCGCGGGCTCCTCGGCGACGGAAAGGCCGCCGACCGGATGGCCAACTCGTACCGCACGATGATCGAGAAGCGCACCGCCGAGCACGGCCGGGTCCTGCACGCCCTCGCCGAGGACAGCGTTCCGGCGCTCATGCACTGCGCGGCAGGCAAGGACCGGGCCGGCCTGTCGATCGCCGTCACCCTGCTCGCGCTGGGCGTCGGGCGGGAGGCGATCGTGGTGGACTACCTGGAGTCCAACGCCCCGCACCGCCGCTACCGCGTGCGCCGCGGCAGCGATGCGCCCGAGGCCCGCTCCCCCGAGGTGATGGAACTGCTCTCGCCGCTGTTCGACGCCCGCGCCGAGTACCTGACGGCCGCCTTCGACGCCATCGACGGACACTGGGGCGGGGTCGACCGGTACCTCGCCGAGGGCCTCGGACTCACGGCCGAGACCCTCGGCCGGCTGCGGGACCGGCTGCTCGACTGAGCCGGCCCCCGCGATGAGGAGCAGGCCGTCAGCCGCCGCCGACGGCCTGCTTCACCAGTGTCCTGCCGAAGTCCCACATCAGGGCGCCCCCGCCGTGCGCCTCGTCCATGACCTCGCGGAAGGCCGAGACGAACCGGTCGACGTCCCCCTCGTCCACGATCAGCGGCGGGATGAGCTTGATGACCTCCAGGTGGTCGCCCGACACCTGCGTCAGGATCCGGTGCTTCTGCAGCAGCGGCACCACGACCATCTGTGCGAAGAGCCCCTTGCGGGCCGCCTGGAGCATGGTCCACCGGCTGCGCAGCCCGAGCGAGGACGGCCGCCCGAACTCGATGCCGATCATCAGGCCACGCCCGCGCACCTCGTGGAGCAGCTCGTACTCGTCCACGAGTGCCGCGAGCCGCCCGCGCAGCAGGTCGCCCGTCGCGCGCGCGTTCGCGACCACCGACTCGTCCTCCATGACGGAGAGCACCGCCAGCCCGGCCGCCATCGCCTGCGCGTTGGAGCCGAAGCTGGCGGAGTGCACGAGCACCCGGTCCATCGACGAGTAGACCTTCTTGAAGATCCAGTCCTTGCCTAGGGTCGCACCCACCGGTACGTAGCCGCCCGAAAGGGCCTTGGCCACGCACACCAGGTCCGGCTCCACGCCCGGATCATGCTGGTACGCGTAGAAATCGCCCGTCCGGCCGAGGCCCGTCTGCACCTCGTCCGCGATCAGCAACGCCTTGTGCCGGTGCAGCAGCTCCTGCGCCGCCCGCAGGAATCCCGGCGGGGCCGCGAGTACGCCCTTGCCCTGGATCGGCTCCACGACGAAGGCGGCGACGTCCCCTCGCTTCAGCTCCCGCTCCAGGGCCGCCAGGTCTCCGAGGGCGATCTTCGTGTCGGGCAGCAGCGGGGCGAAGCCGTCCCGGAACCCGCCCTCCCCGTTGACCGACAGCGAGCCCGTCGTCAGCCCGTGGAAGGCGTGGTCGCAGTAGAGGACCCTCGGCCGCCCCGTGGCGTAGCGGGCGAACTTCAGGGCCGTCTCCACCGCCTCGGTGCCGCTGTTGCCGAAGAAGACCCGGTCCAGGTGCGGGCTGTACGAGAGCAGCTTCTCCGCCAGCAGCCCGGGCAGCGGCTGGCAGTCGAAGCGGGTCAGGTCGGCGAGCTGCGCGTCCAGTACGTCGTGCAGCGCCCGGCGGACCACCGGGTGGTGCCGGCCCAGGCCCATGACCCCGAACCCGGCCAGCATGTCCAGGTAGTCGTTGCCCTCGGCGTCCCAGAAGTGCGCGCCCTCGGCCCGTACGTAGACCTTGTCGAAGCCGATCGTGTGCAGCATCCGGGGCAGCTGGTGGTTGAGGTGGCGCGTGTGGAGCTCGTACCGTTCCCCGCCCCGCTCGTCCAGCAGGGCGCGGAGGTCGAAGCCGGTCACTGCTTCTCCCGGTTCCCCGAGATCGTCTCGCGGGCGGCGCGCAGCGATTCCTTGAGGGAGCCCATCGTGGCGAGGACGGCGGTGGGCTCGTAGCCGCAGTGCGCCATGCAATTCGCGCAGCGCGGGTCCTTCCCGCGGCCGTACTTGCTCCAGTCGGTGTCCTCGATCAGCTCCCGGTACGTCGGCACGTAGCCGTCGCTCATCAGATAGCAGGGGCGCTGCCAGCCGAAGAGGGAGTAATTCGGAATGGCCCAGGCGGTGCAGGCGAAATCCGCCTTGCCCTCCAGGAAGTCGAGGAACAGCGGGGAGTGGTTGAGCCGCCAGCGCCGCCGGTTTCCGCCCGCGAAGGCCTTCTTGAAGAGTTCCCGGGTCTGCTCGACGCCCAGGAAGTGTTCCTGGTCAGGGGCCTTTTCGTAGGCGTAGGCGGGCGAGATCATCATTTCGTCGACCTTGAGGTCGTCATTGAGGTAGTTGAGCACCTCGATGATCGTCTGCGGAGTGTCGGTGTTGAAGAAGGTGGAGTTGGTGGTGACCCGGAATCCGCGCCTCTTCGCCTCCTTGATGGCGGCGACCGCCTCGTCGAAGACGCCCTCCTTGGCCACCGACTCGTCGTGGCGTTCGCGCAGCCCGTCGATGTGCACCGCGAACGCGAAGTACGGGGACGGGGTGAACTTCTCGATCTTCTTGCGCAGCAGCATCGCGTTGGTGCACAGGAACACGTACTTGCGCTTGGCCACCAACTGCCGGACGATCTCGTGGATCTGCGGGTGCATTAGGGGCTCGCCGCCCGCGATGGACACCATCGGCGCGCCGGACTCCAGGACGGCACCGACCGCCTGGGCCACCGGCATGCGCTGCTTGAGCACGCCCGCCGGGTGCTGGATCTTCCCGCACCCCTCGCACGCCAGATTGCAGGCGTAGAGCGGTTCCAGCTCGACGATCAGCGGGAACTTCTCACGCTTGCGGAGCTTCTGTTCGAGAAGATACGTCCCGACCCTGATGGACTGTCGCAGCGGCATGGCCATCTGGCTCACCTCCTGGGGAGCAGAAAAGAACGGTGCCAGTCATGAAACGCGGGCAGTACGGCACGCAATACGCGGAAGGCCGATATTCCACCGCGGAACGTGCCGATGCGGACGAGCTCATGCTCCGGAGCGTCCACGATCACCCGGACGGCCGCAACCAGACGGTTCCAGCCATCGGCGGCGGCCCCGGCGGCCGTCCACAGGGTGGCCGCGGACTCCATGTCGACCGCGATGGCGCCGGTGGCGCGCAGCTCGGCGCGCTCCTGGCCGCGGACTACGTGGTCGGATCCGGTCAGTGCGCCGGTGTGCACGGTCCGGCCCGGAGCGGCCCGGGCCAGCGCCTCGGCGAGCAGGGAGGTGCCGGCGCACGTGACGGTCCCCCGCGGATCCCGGGTCTCCTCGGCGACGACGAGGTCGCCGGGGCTCATGCCGGGGACCAGCCCGGCGCAGAACCCGGTGGCGAGGACGGGGGCCCGGCGCAGCCCCGGCTCGGCGAGCGCCCGGCCGACCGCCCGCTCGGCGGCGCGCGGGCCCATGCCCGTACGCAGCACGGCGTAGCCCGGTTCGGGGCGGGCGGCGCCGCGGCCGCCGCCGCTGCGCAGGGCGGCCTGCTCGATGCGCAGCGCGCAGGCGACCAGCAGCGGTGCGGGCGGCTCGGCCGGCGTCGGCGGCTCGTATGGTCCGGGGCCCTCGGCCCGGTCGGCCGCGGCCATCAGGGCGCCCCGGGCGCGAAGGGTTCCCCGTACAGATAGCGGCCGAGCGCGGTGAGCGGGAACACCTGCCGGTACAGGTGGTAGTTGATGGAGAAGTCCCACGGGAAGCCGGTGCCGGTGAAGTGCGGCTCGTCCCAGGAGCCGTCCCCCCGCTGGGTCTCCACCAGGTACGCGACGCCTCGTTCGACGGCCTTGCCGTCCCGCTCCCCCGCCGAGAGCAGGGCCATCAGGGCCCAGGCGGTCTGCGAGGGGGTCGAGTCCCCCCTCCCGGCCCACTCGGGGTCCGTGTAGGAGCGCTGGTCCTCGCCCCACCCGCCGTCCTCGTTCTGTACCGATTCCAGCCAGCGCACGGCCCGCCGGATCGCGGGATGCGCCGGGGCGAAGCCCGCGGCCGTCAGCGCCGGGACCACCGAGCCGGTCCCGTACACGTAGTTGGTGCCCCAGCGGCCGAACCAGGCTCCGGACGGCTCCTGTTCGGCGAGCAGCCAGGCGATGCCGCGCCGGGTCCGCGGGTCTGCCGCCTTGCCCTCCACGGCGAGCATCTCCACCACGTGGGCGGTGACGTCGGCCGACGGCGGGTCGATGACCTCGCCGAAGTCGCAGAACGGCAGCCGGTTCGGGAAGGGGCTGGTGTTGTCGGCGTCGAAGGCGCCCCAAGCGCCGTTCCTCGACTGCATCCCGAGGTTCCACGACACCCCTCGGGCGATGGCCGCCTCGACCCGGGCCTGCTCCGGATGCCTGATCCGGCGCAGCGCGAGCACCACCTCGGCGGTGTCGTCGATGTCGGGGTAGGTGTCGTTGTGGAACTCGAACGCCCAGCCGCCCGGGGCGAGTCCGGGCCGGCGCACCGCCCAGTCCCCGCTGCGCACGATCTCCTCGCCGAGCATCCAGTCGGCAGCCTTCACCAGGGCCGGGTGGTCGGGCGCCAGGCCCGCGTCGGCCAGGGCGATGGCGGCGAGGCAGGTGTCCCAGACCGGGGACTGGCAGGCCTCGATCATCCGGGCACCGTCCTCGCGCCACACCGCGAACCGGTCCAGGGAGTCCAGTCCGGCCCGCATCACGGGGTGGCCGAGGTCGTACCCGAGCAGGTGCAGCGCGATGACGGAGTACACGGCGGGTGGCTGGATCCCGCCCCAGCAACCGTCATTCTCCTGGCGTTCGATGATCCAGCGGGCGGCGGTGTCCATCGCGGCCTTGCGCAGCCGGCGCGGGGCGAACCGGCGGTAGACGTGCAGGGCCTTGTCCATCCGCTGGAAGGCTCCCTCCCAACTGGCCAGCGGGGCCGGGCGGTTGGCGGTAGGGTACGGGCGCCGCGCGTCGGTGTGCAGCTCGTCGAGGGCGAACGGGGCCGGTCGGACAGGCCGCTTCGCGGAGACCACGGTCAGCGGGACGATGGTCTGGCGGGCCCAGCAGCCGAAGTCGTAGATGTTCAGCGGCACCCACGGCGGCAGGAAGACCAGCTCGGGCGGGAGTTCGGGCAGGTGGTCCCAGCTCCACCAGCCGAACAGGGCCAGCCAGATCCGGGTGAAGACACGGGCGGCGGCGATCCCGCCGCGGGCCCGGATCCAGGCCGAGGCGCGGGCCATGTGCGGGGCGTCGGGCGCGTCGCCCGCCAGCCGCAGGGCGACGTACGCCTCGATGGTGGCGGAGAGTTCGGGCGGTCCGCCGTGGAAGGTGGCCCAGGTGCCGTCCACGCCCTGCTCGCCCCGGATGAACAGGGCGGCGGCCTGCGTGGTGGCCTCGTCCCGGATCCCGAGGAACTGCCTCAGCAGCAGGTCCTCGGCGTCCATGGTGACGTTGGTCTCCAGGTCGCCCTTCCACCACCCGGCCGCGTCCTGGCGGGCCAGCAGATGCCGGGTCGCCCGTGCGGCGGCCTCCTGCGCACCCCGCATCGTGTCCGGCGTGGTGAAATCCGGATCGGCGCCGGGGGTACCGGCGCCGTCGGTCGTCGCTGTCATGGCTTCCCCTTACGTGGCAGTGGTCCTCTGCTGTGCTGGGGTATGCCGTCGGCCGGGCGCTGCTGTCAGGCGGCGCCGGCCGGCGACTCGCGCGTCATATCCCTGCTCGGGCGGCGGTCACCTCTTGCGCACGACGACGAAGTCGGCGAGGGCGACGAGCTGTTCGCGCACCCGCTGGGGCATGTCCACGTCGTCCAGGGCGCGGATGGCGATCGCGTGCTGGCGGCGCGCCTCCTCCGCGGTCCACTCGCGCCCGCCGGCGGCCTCGATGAGCGCGGCGCGCGCCGCGAACTCCTCCTCCGAGAAGTTTTCGAAGTCGTTGCTCTTGGCGTCGGCGGCGAGCAGCTTCGCGAGCTCCTCGCAGGCGGGCCCGCCCGCCGCGAGGGCGGCGACGACCGGCAGGGACTTCTTGCGCTGGCGCAGGTCGCTCCAGGTCTGCTTGCCGGTGGCCTCCGGGTCGCCCCAGATGCCGAGGAGGTCGTCGACGGCCTGGAAGGCGAGGCCGAGGTGGTAGCCGTACTCCTCCAGCTTGTCGGCCGTAGGGTCGTCCGCGCCGCCGAGGACGGCGCCGATGGAGACCGCGCAGGCGAGCAGGGCGCCGGTCTTGTTGCCCTCCATCTCCAGGCACTCCTCGACGCTGACGCGCTCGCGGTGCTCGTAGGAGATGTCCTGCGCCTGGCCGTCGATGAGCTTGCGGCTGGCGGTGGTCAGGCGGCGCGCGGCGCGGCCGGCCTCGACGGTGCCGAGCTCCAGCAGGACCTCGTTGGCGAGGGCGAACAGGGCGTCGCCGACGAGGATCGCCAGCGCCGGGCCGTGCACCTTCCACACCGTGTCGCGGTGGCGGCGCTGCTCGTCGCCGTCCATCAGGTCGTCGTGGAGCAGCGAGAAGTTGTGGACGAGCTCGACGGCGACGGCGCCCGGGATGCCGACCTCGGCCGAGGCCCCGGCGGCCTCGGCGGAGAGCAGCGCGAGGGCGGGGCGCACGGCCTTGCCGCCGTCGCCGTCGGCCGCGTTGCCCTGGGCGTCGATCCAGCCGAAGTGGTACGCGGCGACGGTGTCCATGGGCGCCGCGAGCCGGTCGACCGCGGCGCGGAGCACGGGGGTCGACAGCGCGCGGCCGCGCTCCAGGAGTGCGAGCGTGTCCGCCTTCTCGACGCCCCCTCCGGCTGCGCCGTTGCCGGCGTCCGTGTTCTCGACAGCCGGATTCCCCGGGTTCACTGGCTCTCCTCTGTGTCCTGTACGTGCTGCTGCGTTCGTGCTGGTGGTCGTCATGCCGCCTCCTGCAGGGGGTGCTCCCGGTGGCGGCCGAGTGCGGCGAGCGCGGCGTGTGCCGCGCTCAGTCCGCTGCGGACAGCGCCCTCCATGGTCGCGGGCCAACCGGTGGCGGTCCACGCACCGGCGAGGTAGAGGCCCGGCGTGTCGGTCCGCGCCCCGGGGCGCAGCCGGCCGACGCCGGGGGTGGGGGCGAACGTGGCGGTCCGCTCCCGGGTCACGAAGAAGTCCCGTACCTTGGCGCCCCGGGCGGCCGGCAGTAGCCGTTCCAGCTCGGGCAGGTACTTGGCGCGCAGCACCGAGACGGGCTCGTCGATGTCGTCCTGGGCGGCCGACTGGGACAGCGCCAGGTACTGGCCGCCGTCGGCCAGGCCGGATGCGTCGCTGCGGTCGAACACCCACTGGACCGGGGAGCCGAGCGCGGCGAAGAAGGGCTGCTTGAGCACCTTTCGGTCGTAGACGACGTGGACGTTGAGGATCGGCGCGGTGCCGATGTCGAGGAGCTTGTCCGGGTCGGCGAGGGCGCCGGGCGGCAGCAGGGCGTGCGCCTCGCGCTGCGGGACGGCGAGGACGACCGTGCCGGCGTCGAGGGACTCGCCCTCGGTGTCGACCCGCCAGTTCCCCTCCTGTGTACGGGAGACGCACGTGACGCGGGTGCGCAGTTCGGTGCGCACGCCGGCCGCGTCGAGCTGCTTGCGGGCGAGGGTGTCGTGCAGGTCGCCGAGCGGGACGGTGGCCCAGCCGATGTCGGCGGCGCCGTTCTCGGAGAGCAGGCCGGTCTTGAAGACCATGGCGGCCAGGCCCAGCGAGGACTGGCCGGCGGTGGCGTTGAGGGTGGCGATGCCGACGAGGTCCCACAGGGCCTCGATGGTGCGCGGGCTCTGGCCGTAGCGGCCCAGCCAGGTCGCGAAGTCCACGCCGTCCAGGGCCGGATCGGCGGGGTCGAGCCGGCGCAGCGCGAGGGCCGCGCGGCCGACGCTCGCCCGCTCGGCGAGCGAGAGGTGCGGGTAGCGGGCGAGGGAGCCGGCCAGGTGCAGGGGTACGGGCAGGGCGCTGCGGCGCAGCCGGCCCAGGCGCGGGCCGGCGGGGTGGGCGACGTCGAGCACGGGTACGTCGAGCCGGTCCTGGACCGGGGCGAGGGCGGCGCCCTGGACGCGGTCGAGGAACCACCGGTAGGCGGTGCAGCAGCGCAGGTAGACGTGCTGGCCGTTGTCGACGGTGAGGTCGCCGCGCTTGAAGGAGAAGGCGAGCCCGCCGAGCCGCGGGCGGCCTTCGAGCAGGGTGACCCGCAGTCCGGCGTCGGCGAGTTCGAGCGCGGCCGTCACGCCGGCGAGCCCGCCGCCGATGACGACGGCGTGCTGTTCGGTCGCGCTCATGCGGCCTCCCCCGTCGTACGCCGACTGCCCGCCGGGGCGGCCGTCCGGGCGGAGCCCGCACGGTGAGACGCGGCGGGCCTCGCCTGGGTTGCCCGCCGGGCGTGCGGCCGCGGAGTCCGCGTCGTGGTGCGCGGCGTCTGCGTCGGGCTCATGAGCTCCGCCTCCGCGTGCTCTGGCGGGAGATGGTGCGGGCGTCGAGCCCGGACAGGCCGCGCACGGCGACGTAGGCCTTCTCGTGCGGGGGCAGCGAGACGCGGCCGCGGAGCACGGCCTCGGGCTCGCGCTCGATGCGGTCGAGCAGGCGCCGGTAGATGCCGGCCATCGCGGCGACGCAGGCGCCGCTGCGCCGGTCGAGCATGGGGAGCAGCCGGTAGCCCTCGACGAACAGGGCCCGGGCGCGCCGGACTTCGTGGTGGACGAGCCCGGCGAAGTCGGCGCCGGCGGGCAGCCGCTCGCTGCCGAACCCGTCCGCGCAGCCGAACTTGGCGAGGTCTTCGGCGGGCAGGTACGTACGCCCGTTGGCGGCGTCCTCGCGGACGTCGCGCAGGATGTTGGTGAGCTGGAGGGCGAGGCCGAGGGTGTCGGCGTACTCGCCGGCGCGCGCGGCGTCGGCGGCGCCGAGACCGCCCGTGTGCACGGTGCCGAACACGCCGAGGGAGAGCCGCCCGATGGCTCCGGCCACGCAGCGGCAGTAGACCTTGAGGTCGTCCCAGGTCTCGTAGGTCTCGCCGCGGACGTCCATGAGGACCCCGTCGATGAGCTCGTCGAGGCCGCCGAGCGGGATCGGGAAGCGGCGGGCTGCGTGGGCGAGGGCGACGGCGACCGGGTCGGTGTCGTCCTCGTCGATCTCCTCGGCCCGGATGCGGCCGAGCACGGCGCGGGTCTCCTCGAGCCGGGCGAACTTGGCCTCGGGGGCGAGCGTGCCGTCGCCGATGTCGTCGACGCGCCGGGAGAACGCGTACAGCGCGGACATCGCCTGCCGCTTGTCGGAGGGCAGCAGCCGGATGCCGTACGCGAAGTTGCGCGCCTGGGAACCGGTGACGGCCTCGCAGTAGCTGTACGCCGCCAGGACCGCTGCGGACGGTGCGGACGTGTGTGCGGAACCCTCCACGGTCGGGCTCACCCCTTTCTCGGCGCTGTGCGCAGGACGGCGGCCACCTCGCGGAGCAGGCCGCTCCTGGTGGGCTTGGGCGGGCCCGGAAGTACGTCGAAGCCGGCGGCGGTGACGGCTCGCAGGGCGGCGCGCCCTCCTCCCACGAAGCCCGCGAGCAGCAGCCGGAGTCTGCCGTGCACGCTACCCACGAGCGGGGTGCCTTCATTCAGGAGGTCCCGGGCGCGTTCCGCCTCGAACGCGACCAGGGAGCGTACGGACGCGCCGGCGCGGTGGGCCTTGAGGTCGGTTTCGGCCACGTGGAAGCGGCGCATGTCCTCGGCCGGGAGGTAGATCCGGTCGCGGCCGAGGTCCTCCGCGACGTCCTGCACGTGTTCGACGATCTGCAGGGCGGTGCAGACGGCGTCCGAGCGGCGGATCCGTTCGGGGGTGCTCGTGCCGGTGAGGGACAGCACGAGGCGGCCGACCGGGTTCGCGGAGAGTTCGCAGTACGCGAGGAGGTCGCCGTACGTCGCGTAGCGCGTGACGCGCTGGTCCTGGCGGTTGGCCTCGATGAGCCCCAGGAAGGGCTCGGGGGTGAGGTCGTGGGCGCGGACCACGGGCTGGAGCGCCTGCAGGAGGGGGTGGCGCGGCGGGCCGCCGGGGCCGCCGGCCCGCCGGAAGACACGGTTCAGGTCGGCTTCGAGGGCGTCGAGCATCGCGAGCGGTTCGTCCGCCGCGGCCGGGTCGAGGCCGAGGAGTACCGCGTCGTGTCCGCCGGAGGCGAGGTCGCCGTCGCCGATGTCGTCGACCAGGCGGGCGTACCCGTACACCGCCATGAGGCCGTCGCGCCAGGCGCGCGGGAGGAAGGACGGGGCGACGGGGAAGTTCTCCGAGCGTGCCTTGCCGAGGGTGGCGTACGCGTGGGCTCGGGCGTCGGGGGCTGTGGGGGCCGCGTCCCCGCCTGGCCGGATACCGTGCCCGGGGGTCACCGCCCGCCGCCCGCGCGGGGGACGGCCGTAATGCCTGGGGGCCGGAGAATTCCCGTAGCCATTGCCGTCACGTCTCCCGTTCTACACTGCCGACCCAATACATCCTATTTCGGACACGCCGCCGGACTTTCCCCGGGGTACCCCGGGCCGTTCACCTGCGGGGAATCGTCCCCTCTGGCGTGATTCAGGACTGCTCCAGCTTACGCTGTACAACGCCGCGGCAGCCTCTCGGGTATTCACTCGGCCACCGAATGTCGGCCGGCAAGCCGAAACCCCCGCCGCTCGGAGCGACGGGGGCCGGCGAGGACCGCGGTCAGGCGCTGGTCGCCTTCTCGTAGGCCGAGACGACTTCCTCGGTGGGCCCGTCCATCAGCAGTTCACCCTTCTCCAGCCACAGCACGCGGCTGCAGGTGTCGCGGATGGACTTGTTGTTGTGGCTCACCAGGAAAACGGTTCCGGCGTGCTTGCGCAGTTCGCGGATGCGCTCCTCGGAACGCACCTGGAACTTCCGGTCACCGGTGGCCAGGGCCTCGTCGATCATCAGAACGTCGTGGTCCTTGGCCGCGGCAATGGAAAAGCGCAGGCGCGCCGCCATACCGGAGGAGTACGTGCGCATCGGAAGGGAGATGAAATCGCCCTTGTCGTTGATGCCCGAGAAGTCGACGATGTCGTCGTAGCGCTCCCGGATCTGCTCGCGGCTCATTCCCATCGCGAGACCGCCGAGGACCACGTTGCGCTCGCCGGTGAGGTCGTTCATCAGCGCGGCGTTGACACCCAGCAGCGAGGGCTGGCCGTCGGTGTAGACCTTGCCGGACTCGCAGGGCAGCAGGCCCGCGATGGCCCGCAGCAGGGTGGACTTGCCGGAGCCGTTGGAGCCGATGACGCCGATGGCCTCGCCGCGGTACGCGGTGAAGGACACGCCGCGCACGGCGTGGACCCGGCGGACGCCCGGCGCATCGCCCTTGCCCCGGCGCATTATCTTGCTCAGCGCGGCGGTGGCGCTGCCCCTGCCGGAGCTGCCGGTGTTGACGCGGTAGACGATGTGCACGTCGTCGGCGATGACGGTGGGGACGTCGCCCCGGTTGATCTCAGCCACGGCCGTAACGCTCCTCAGCCTTCCAGAAGTACACGAAACCGCCGAGGCCGATCACGACGGCCCAGCCGACGGCGAAAGCCCAGACGTGCGGCGGCAGGTTCTCCCGGCCGTAGTCGTCGATCAGCGCGAACCGGACCAGGTCCATGTAGATCGCCGCCGGGTTCCACTGGAGCACGTCCGTGACCCATGCGGGCACGTGCCTGTCCTCGAGCGCCCCGCTGATCGAGAACATGACGCCCGAGGCGTACATCCACGTACGCGTGATGAACGGCATCAGCTGCGCGAGGTCGGGGGTCTTGGAACCCATCCGCCCGAAGACCAGGGCGAGGCCGGTGTTGAAGACGAACTGGAGCGCCAGGGTCGGGATGACCAGCAGCCACGACAGCCGCGGGTAGTTGCCGAAGCCGACCGTGACGACCACCACGACGATCATCGAGTACAGCAGCTGCTGGAGCTGCTGCATCGAGAAGGAGATCGGCAGGGAGGCGCGCGGGAAGTGCAGGGCGCGGACCAGGCCGAGGTTGCCGGGGATGGCCCGGACTCCCGCCATCAGCGAGCTCTGGGTGAAGGTGAAGACGAAGATGCCCGTCACCAGGAAGGGGATGTAGACCCCCTTCTCCATGCCCCGGCCCGCGTTCATGATCAGACCGAAGATCAGGTAGTACACCAGCGCGTTGAGCAGCGGGGTCGCCACCTGCCAGATCTGGCCGAGCCTCGCCTCGCTGTACTGGGCCATCAGCTTGGCCCGGGAGAACGCCATGATGAAGTGGCGCCGGTCCCAGAGCTGCCGCACGTACTCGACCAGGGTCGGCCGGGCACCGCTGACGGACAGACCGTACTTCCCGGCGAGCTCCGCGGGGGTCAGCCCCGCGTCTTCGGACGGCGGCTTGCTCGTGGCGAGGGCGCCATCCTGGGTTGTGTCACTCACAAGTTGAAACTTTCCGTCTTCAAGATGCGGCAGAAGGTGGCATCGGGCCTGGGGCGCTCGGCCCGTGATCATGCATGTTCCGTGACCGCGTACGTCCCGGGGTCTCGAATTTTCTCAGACGCGAGCGTGTCAGATGACAGGCGGTCGGCCCAGCCGGGTCAGCCGCCAGACCGTACGCCACTTCATGGGGCGCCGGGGGCCGCAGGGGGTGGTCCATCCCTCCTTGAACCCACCGAACCAGGCCTTGAGCGCCGGCACCGACGGCCTGCGCAACAGCGTCAGCAGGAGCCAGACGCCCAGGTAGACCGGGACCAGCGGGACAGGCAGGTTACGGCGGGCGAGCCACACCCGGTTACGGGCAACCATACGGTGGTAGACCGCGTGCCGGGAGGGGGCGGTGGTCGGATGCCGGAGCACCATGTCCGCCCGGTAGTCGATCAGCCACCCTGCGTCGAGCGCCCGCCAGGCCAGATCGGTTTCCTCGTGCGCGTAGAAGAACTCCGCGGGCAACGCTCCGACCTGCTTGAACACCGACGTGCGGACGGCGTTGGCACCGCCCAGGAAGGTGGTGACGCGGGAGGAGCGCATCGGGTCGGAGGCGCGCAGCCGGGGCACGTGCCGGCGCTGGGTCTCGCCGGACTCCGGATCGGCGATCCGGAAGCTGACGATCCCGAGCTCCGGGTCCTCGGCGAAGGCCTGCCGGCACAGCTCGGCGGTGTCGGTGCGCTCCAGCAGCCCGTCGTCGTCGAGGAAGAGCAGGGCGTCGACCTCGCCGCCGCCGGGGCCGAAGGCCTCGATGCCGACGTTGCGGCCGCCGGGGATGCCCAGGTTCTCGGGCAGCTCGACGGTGCGCAGCCCCGGCAGCAGTCCCTCCAGTCCGGTGACCGGCACTCCCTGGCCCACGACGACGACCTCGACCGGGTCGCCCTCCTGGCGGGCGACCGAGTCGAGGAGCGCCTTGAGCTCGTCGGGGCGGTTGCCCATGGTGATGATCACGGCGCCCAGCCGCATCGGCTTCGTCACTTGAGCCTGCTGGAGGCCAGGATCGACACCAGGTGCAGCACGGTCTGGAGCATCGCGATGCCGGCCAGCACGGCCACGCCGAGCCGGGAGAAGTACAGGTCGCCCCGTACCTGGTCCAGGATCGCCAGCAGCAGGATGAGCAGCGAGGCCTCGATGCCGAGGACGAGCCGGTGGAACTTGAGCGCGGACGCGGCCCGGCGGGCCAGCGCCATGCCGGAGGAGCGCGGCTCGGCGGCGGCCTCGGCGACGGGCTCCTTGCCGGTCTGGTGGCGGGCGACGCCGACCAGGTCGGTCTCGGCCTTGATCAGGATGGCGCCGAGGGCCGCGAGGGTGCCCAGGAAGGCCCACAGCCAGTCGATCCGCCCGGTACCCCACAGGTCGCTGGCGCGCAGGCCGAAGCCGACGAGGACGGCCGCGTCGCACAGGTAGGCGCCGACCCGGTCCAGGTACACGCCGGAGAGCGAGTACTGCTTCTTCCAGCGGGCGACCTCGCCGTCGACGCAGTCGAGCAGCAGGTACAGCTGGACCATGACCACGCCGAGGACGGCGCCCCAGATGCCCGGGATCAGCAGGGCCGGGGCGGCCAGGACACCGGCGAGGGTCATCACGTAGGTCAGCTGGTTGGGCGTGACCTTGGTGTTCACCAGGACGCGGGTGATGCGCAGGGAGATCTCGCGCATGTACAGGCGACCGCCCCAGTGCTCGCCACTGCGCCGGTCCTTGACGCCCGGCGGGTGAACGACGGGCCGGAGTTCAGCTACGGATGGTCTTGGCATAGTCGGCGTAAGCGTCCCTGATCTCGGCTGTGGACAGATTGAGGTGCTCCAGGATCGTGAAGCGTCCCGGACGGGTCTGGGGGGCGTACTCGACGGCCGCGACGAACTCGTCCGTGCTGAACCCGATCTCGGCGGGCAGCACGGGCAGTCCGTGGCCGCGCAGCGACTCGACGAAGAGCCCGGCCTGCTCGTCTGCGCCGCGCAGGAACATCGCGAAGGCGGCGCCGAGGCCGACCTGCTCGCCGTGGAGCGCGGAGCGGCCCGGGTAGAGCAGGTCGAAGGCGTGGCTGATCTCGTGGCAGGCGCCGGAGGCCGGCCGGGTGTCCCCGCTGATCGACATGGCGATGCCGGTGAGCACCAGGGATTCCGCGAGCACGGTGAGGAACGTGTCGTCGCCGCAGCCGCCGGGGTGGCGCAGGACGGCCTCTCCGGCCGTACGGGCCATGGCGGCGGCCAGGCCGTCCACGGGCTCCCCGGTGATCTTGTGCGAGAGCTCCCAGTCGGCGATGGCCGAGATGTTCGAGAGCGCGTCGCCGATGCCGGAGCGGACGAACCGCACCGGGGCGTCGCGGATCACGTCGAGGTCGATGACCATCGCGATCGGCGTGGGCACGCCGTAGGAGCCGCGGCCGTTGTCGTTGTCCAGCGTGGCCACGGGCGAGCAGATGCCGTCGTGCGCCAGGTTGGTGGCGACCGCCACCATGGGCAGGCCGACCCGCGCCGCGGCGTACTTCGCCACGTCGATGATCTTGCCCCCGCCCAGGCCGACGACGGCGTCGTAGCGACGGCCCTTTATGTCGTCGGCCAGCTTGACGGCGGAGTCGATCGTGCCGTCGGCGACCGGGTACCAGTCGGCGTGCGGCAGTACGGGCTCCAGCTTGGAGCGCAGCAGCCGGCCGGAGCCGCCGCTGATCGCGATCGCCAGCTTGCCGGACGCCGAGATCCGCTGGTCGGCCAGGAGGCCGGCCAGGTCGTCCATGGCGCCGCGGCTGATGTCGACGACGACCGGGGAGGGGATGAGCCTCGTCAGTACTGGCATGCGATCGTCCGGCCCTTGGCGAGGTCGTCGTGGTTGTCGATCTCGACCCACTTGACGTCGCCGATGGGGGCCACGTCGATGACGAAGCCGTCGTTCACGAGCTGCTGGTAGCCGTCCTCGTAGTACAGGTCGGGGTCACGCTCGAAGGTGGTCTTCAGCGCCTCGGCGAGCGCCTCGGCGGCCTCCGGCTCGATGAGCGTGACGCCGATGTACTCGCCGGTGGCGTCGGACGGCTCCATGAGCTTGGTGATCTTCCGCACGCCTTCGGCGCCGTCGACGACGACCTTCATCTCCTCGTCGGCCAGGCTCTTGACCGTGTCGAGGGCGAGGATGATCTTCCGGCCGTCGCCGCGCGCGCCGAGCAGGGTCCGCTCGACGGAGACGGGGTGGACCGTGTCGCCGTTGGCGAGGATCACACCCTGCTTCAGGACGTCACGGGCGCACCACAGGGAGTAGGCGTTGTTCCACTCCTCGGCCTTGTCGTTGTCGATCAGCGTGATCTTGACGCCGTACTTGGCCTCCAGGGCCTCGCGGCGCTCGTACACGGCCTCCTTGCGGTAGCCGACGACGATCGCGACCTCGGTGAGGCCGACCTCGGCGAAGTTGCCGAGGGTGAGGTCCAGCACGGTCAGGCTGTCCTCGGCGCCTTCGGGGCCGACGGGCACGAGGGCCTTGGGCAGGGTGTCGGTGTAGGGACGCAGGCGGCGTCCGGCACCGGCAGCGAGTACAAGGCCGATCATGCTGGTTCTCCTTCGTCATGTACGGCGGGTGCCCCGGAGGAGACCCAGAAGCGGATGCTCTCCACGAGCACCACGAGTGCCACGAACACGGCCAGGGCCGTGAGCGCGACGGGGAAGTCCGCGGCGCGCGTCGCCAGGACGGCGGCCAGGACCACGGTCAGCAGGACCCGGCCGTCGTGACCGCCGATCGTCCACACCAGCCACCGCGGGGGCGCGCCCGATCCGCCGCGGATGCGGTAGACCGTGTCGTAGTGATGGTAGGCGACCGCCGCGACCAGTCCGAATGCCGCCGGAAGGGCCCCGGGCACGTCCGCCTTGGCGGCGAGGATCAGCACGGTGGTGTACTCGGCGGCCCGGAAGACGGGCGGGACGAGCCAGTCGAGGGCGCCCTTGAGGGGGCGGGCGACGGCCGCTCCGGCCAGTACGGCGTAGAACACGGCGGCGATGATCACCTGGCGGGCGCCGAACTCGTACGCCCAGGCCGTCCACAGCAGGGCCACCGAGCCGATCACGGCGGCGGCGATCCCGGCCCCGGGGGCCATCCGGCCCACGACCCGGCCGGCGAGCTCGGCGACCGGGCCGGAGTCGGCGAGGTCGGCCAGCGCCTGTGCGGCCCGGTCGGTCCGCTTCGCCCTGCGCGTCAGCGAGCGCAGCACGCGGCCGGCGGTGGTGTAGAGGGCGCCGAAGGCGCAGCCGATGAGCAGGGCGTAGAAGACGATCCGGGGGGTGGTCGCCGCGGTGAGCACCGCGATCATGGCCCAGCGCTCGCCGATCGGCAGGATGATCATCCGCCGGACCCAGACCGTCCAGCCGACGCTGTCGAGCTTGTCGGACAGGGCCGCCGTCGGGCTCGTGTTCGCGGTCGCGTCGTGGTTGGCCTCGTTGAAGGCGAAGTCCACGACGTGGCGGCAGGTCATGAGGATCATCGCGCCGAGCGCGAGGGCCCACACGTCGTCGCCGTTCCTGGCCGCGCCGAGCGCGAGGCCCGCGTAGAAGGAGTACTCCTTCGCGCGGTCGAAGGTGGCGTCGAGCCAGGCGCCCATCGTCGAGTACTGGAGCGAGTAGCGGGCGAGCTGCCCGTCCGTGCAGTCCAGTACGAAGGAGACGAGGAGCAGCACGCCGGCCGCGATGTAGCCGCCCCGCTCGCCGGTGGCGGCGCAGCCGGCCGCGATCAGCGCGGTGATCAGCGAGGCGGTGGTGACC
This sequence comes from Streptomyces sp. NPDC059355, assembly GCF_042752335.1. Lineage (NCBI taxonomy): Bacteria > Bacillati > Actinomycetota > Actinomycetes > Kitasatosporales > Streptomycetaceae > Streptomyces > Streptomyces sp. NPDC059355. The sequence goes on from NZ_JBHYXN010000008.1 coordinate 38,327, forward strand.
TGGTTGGGGGTCAGGCCGCGGCGCGCGCACCAGCGGGCGATGTAGCGCGAGTAAGGACTGATGAAGAAGGTGGTGAAGAACCCGTCGCGGGACTTCACGGCGGTGCGCAGGCGCACGGCCTCGTCGTCCACGGCGGCGACGGCGGCGTCCGCCGCGGCGCGCTCGGCGTCGGTGGTGGGGACGGCGGCGACCAGGGTGCCGAGCTCGGGGTGCTGGACGGTGGTCCCGGCGGCCTCGACGGCGGCCGCGAGCCGGTCCGCGTACGGGCCGTCGCCCTCCGCCGGGAGGGCCGCGGCCTTGTCCAGGGCCGCGCGGGCGGCCGGCCGGACGGCGAAGGCGCCGGTCACGGCGCAGGCGTCGAAGCGCGGGTCGGTCAGTGCGAGCCGCAGGGCGTGGACGTGTCCGACGAAGGCGCTGTCGACGACGGCGACGCGCTGGTCGGCCGGTACGCCGGCCAGCACCTCGGCGGTCTCTTCAGGGCCGGCGGCCGGGCGGACGTCGAAGCCGAGGGAGCGCAGCCCGTCGGCGAGCGGTGATCCGGGGACCGGCAGGCCGGTGAGGATGACGGTCGACAGACGGACTCACTCCTTGCAGCGAACACTGGACGGGCGCCCCGGCGGGGGCGGCGGCACGTCGGCAGAGGCTATCGGATGAATGGAAGCGGGGGTTCACCACCCGTTTACTCCCCGACAGGCCGAATATTCCGGGGCCTCCGGCCCCGGCGCGATCATCATTGACGATCACGGCGAGATACCACAAACCCGGGGAGCGAGGCTGCTCCGCCCCCACCGCTTACCACGCCTCAAGGGCGGACATGCGCGGATGGCCGAAGTGGGGACAAGCCTCTTTTGTACGGCAGACTGAAGGTCGAAGTCCGAAGCGAAGGATGGGTATGCCGACCACACCAGCCACCGCCGCGAACACCGCGTCCCCCGGCACCGGCACTCAGGAACCGATCATGCTCGAACTGGTCGATGAGTCCGGCAACACCATCGGCACGGCGGAGAAGCTCTCCGCCCATCAGGCGCCCGGTCTGCTGCACCGGGCCTTCTCCGTGTTCCTCTTCGACGAGCAGGGCCGCCTGCTGCTCCAGCAGCGCGCCCTCGGGAAGTACCACTCCCCCGGTGTCTGGTCGAACACCTGCTGCGGCCACCCCTATCCCGGGGAATCGCCGTTCGCGGCGGCGGCCCGGCGGACCCACGAGGAGCTGGGCCTGTCGCCCTCGCTGCTCGCGGAGGCGGGAACCGTGCGCTACAACCACCCGGACCCCGCGTCGGGCCTGGTGGAGCAGGAGTACAACCACCTTTTCGTGGGACTCGCGCAGTCGCGGCTGCGGCCGGATCCGGAGGAGGTCGGGGACACCGCGTTCGTGACCGCCGAGGAGCTGGCCGAGCGGCACGCCGAGGTGCCGTTCTCCGCCTGGTTCATGACCGTGCTCGACGCGGCCCGGCCCGCGATCCGCGAACTGACCGGGGATGCCGCGGGCTGGTAGCCGTACGTCGTCTCAGACCGCGGGGGTCCGCGGGGCGGGTGCGGCGAGCGGCAGGGCCGCCCAGATGACCTTGCCGCCCGTCGAGGTGTGCTCGACGTCGCAGACCCCGCCGGACTCGCGCGTGACCTCGCGCACCAGGAGCAGGCCCCGGCCGCCGGTCTGCCCGAAATCCGCCTCCAGCGCCTTGGGGCGGTACGGGTGGTTGTCCTCGACCGCCACCCGTACCCACTCCCGGCCGATGGCGACCTCGACCGCGACCTGCGGCGAGAGCAGGGCCGCGTGCCGGACCGAGTTCGTCACCAGTTCGGAGACGATCAGCAGCAGCGAGTACACGAGGTCCCGGTCGGCGGGCACGCCCTGGCGGCCCAGCAGGTCGCGGACGGCCCGGCGGGCCTGCGGAACGGATTCTTCTATGGCGGGCACGGTGAACCGCCACACGCCTTCGTACGCGAGGGGGTCGGCCGGGGCGGCCGCCGGCTCCCCCTCCTTCGCTGGCGGGACGCTCCCGCTGACATCCATCTTCCGGCCCCCGTCTTCACGCTCGATCGTCTCCACGCGTCAAGAGTGGGGAGCGGACCGGTCCGGACCGGACCGCTGACCAGAAGTCAGCGTCAATCGGACGCTTTCTGATCGTTGGCGTATGACAGCGTCAGTTGTGCGACCGTTCCTGGCCCTCCGCGGGGCCCTTCCCGGCCGCGATCCCCGGCCCGGCCGCGGCCGCCTCGGCCGCGGGCACCTCGTCTTCGCTGACCAAGCCCAGAATGCGCCGGGCGCTCAGGCCCAGGAGGACCAGGCTCAGCCCGTCGAACAGCAGGGCGAGCGAGAAGAAGATTCCGATCACGTAGAGACTGCTGCCCGGCCAGTTGGCGAGGACCAGGAACCCCAGCAGGATCCCGAAGGCGCCCTGGACGAGGTTCACCCAGAGGTTCGTCCCGCGCACCACCAGCCCGCCGGCCAGCCGGAACACCCCGCCGATGAGGAAGAACAGCGCGGCGAACATGGTCAGCGCCTCGGCGCTCGCCTCGGGCCGGCGCAGGATCACGAAGCCGGCGGCGATGTTGATCGCGGCGACGACGACCGCGAGCCAGAAGTGGTTGCTCTTGCGGGACTGGAACGCCTGGACCAGGCCCACCAGCCCGCCCGCCAGCAGCAGCCAGCCGAAGAGGAACATCGTCGTGAGGGTGGCGAACGCGGCGTAGAAGAGACCGATCAGCCCGGCCACCACCAGCAGCACCCCGAGCGCGGCCAGCAGCCCGAAACTGCGCCCCACCCGCTTCCTGTCCTTGGCGTCGGCCGCGGCCCCGGAACGGTCTGCGCCCATGGTCGTGCCACCTTTCAGCACCCCCCGGACGGACTCCTTGATCATAGGATCGGCCGACCGGGATAGCATCCGGCGCATGGACGCAGCACAGGAAGCAGCCCTCCTGCACACCGTCGCCGACGGGGTCGCCACGGTCGTCATCGCGCATCCCGCCAAGCGCAACGCCATGACGGCTGCGATGTGGCGGGCCCTCCCGGAGGTACTGGACGGGCTCGCGGCCGATCCGGCCGTACGGGTGCTCGTCCTGACCGGGGCGGGACCGACCTTCTGCGCGGGGGCCGACATCTCCTCGCTGACCGGGGACGAGGACCCGCAGGCGCTGGCCGTGGCGGCTGAGGAGGCCCTGGCCGCCTTCCCGAAGCCGACGCTCGCGGCGATCCGCGGATTCTGCGTGGGCGGCGGCAGCCAGCTGGCGGCGGCCTGTGATCTGCGCTTCGCCGAGGAGGGGGCCTCCTTCGGGGTGACCCCGGCGAAGCTGGGCATCGTCTACCCCGCGTCCTCGACCCGCAGGCTCGCCGCGCTGGTCGGCCCGGCCGTCGCCAAGTACCTGCTCTTCTCGGCCGAGCTGATCGACGCGGAGCACGCGCTGCGGGCCGGCTTCCTGAACGAGCTGCTGCCGGCCGGGCAACTGGACAAGCGCGTGGCGGACTTCGCCCGCGTCCTGACCACCCGCTCGCAGCTGACGCAGGCGGCGGCCAAGGAGTTCGCGAACGGGCGGACCGACCGGGACGCGTACTGGGCGGAGCAGGCCGCCGGGAGCGGCGACACCGCGGAGGGTGTCGCCGCCTTCCTGGAACGCCGTACGCCGTCGTTCGGCTGGACCACCGCGCCGACCAGCGCCCCGGCCACCGCGACCGCGCCGACCACCGCGACGGCGACCGGGCGGACTACCGGGCGCCCGGCGGGTTGACCGCGCGCAGCCGCGCCACGATCTCGGCCGGGGCCTTGTCCGGCGAGCCGGCGTCGTAGGGCGGCTGGGGGTCGTACTCGGTCATGAGCTGGACGGTCTGGGCGTACGCGTCGCCCGCGATCCGGCCGAGGAGGCCGAGGCCCATGTCGATGCCGGAGGACACCCCGGCGGCGGTGACGTACTTCCCGTCGTACACGACGCGCTCGCCCGTGGGCTCGGCGCCGAAGGCGGGCAGCCGGTCCAGGTAGAGCCAGTGGCTCGTGGCCCGGCGCCCCTTGAGCAGCCCGGCGGCGGCCAGCAGCAGCGAGCCGGTGCAGACCGAGGTGGTCCAGGTGGTGGTGGCGTCGACGGCGCGCAGCCAGTCGACGACGGCCGCGTTCTCCATCTCCAGCTCGGGGTGGGGTCCGCCCGGGACGACGACGATGTCGGGCCGGGTCACCTCATCGAGCCCCTTGTCGGCGACGAGGGCGAGCGCCCCGTTGTCGGTCCGTACCGGCCCGGGCCGCTCCGAGACGAACACGATCTCCGCGTCGGGCAGCCGCCCGAGGGTGTCGAAGGGCCCGATGGCGTCGAGCGCGGTGAACCGGTCGTAGAGCAGGACGGCGATCTGCATGTTTCCTCCTGAGTGGTGGTTTGCCCGCTGAGCGGTGGCCCGGGCCCGCCCTGATCCGAAAGACACGGGCTAGGGGATGCCGGGGCCGAAGCGGCGGCGGTATCCGGCCGGGGGCTGGCCCAGGGTCTTCACGAAGGCGCGGCGGAGGGCCTCCGGGGTGCCGTAGCCGCAGGCGCGGGAGATCTGCGCGACCCCGTCCCCGGTGTCCTCCAGGAGGCGCCGCGCGTGCTCCACGCGGACCCGCTCCACGTAGCGGCCGGGCGTGACCCCCGTCTCCTGCTGGAAGGCACGGGCGAAGTGGCGCGGGGACAGCCTGGCCCGCGCCGCCAGGGCCTCCACGCTCAGGTCCGCGCCGGGATGCTCCGTGATCCACTGCTGCACCTCCCGCAGCGGATCCCGCTGCGCGGTCTGCGCCGCCAGCTGCGCGCTGAACTGGGCCTGGTTCCCGGGCCTGCGCAGGAACACCACCAGGTGCCGCGCGATGCGCAGCGCCAGCTCCCGCCCGTGGTCCTCCTCCACCAGCGCCAGCGCGAGGTCGATCCCCGCCGTGACCCCGGCCGAGGTGGCGACCGGGCCGTCCCGTACGTAGATCGGGTCCGGTTCGACGGTCACCCGCGGGTAGTCCCGGGCCATCTGCTCGCACGCGTACCAGTGCGTCGTCGCCCGCCTCCCGTCCAGCAGCCCGGCCTCGGCCAGCAGCAGCCCGCCCGTGCAGACGGACACCAGCCGCTCCGCGCCACCCCCGTACGCGCGGAGCCACGCGGTCAGCCGGGGCTCGAAGTCCCCCCGGTACTGCCCGCCCGGCACCAGCAGCGTGGTGCCCGCCCCCGGCCGCTCGCCCTCCAGGTCCCCGTCCGGCACCAGCGTGAGCCCGCTGCTGCTCCGTACGGGCACCCCGCCCGGGGAGACCGTGCGGATCGCGTACCCGCCGCCCGCCCGGCCCGGGAAGCGGCCGGCCGCGGCGGACACCTCCACGGGCCCGGTCACGTCCAGGCTCTGCAGGCCGTCGTAGAGGACGACGAGCACGTTTCGCAACGACATGACCCCATGGTGTGACGCGGCGCCGGTGGCCGCAATGACGCTCATCCCACCTTTACGGCCATGCCCCGTGGCGCGGATAGGATCGACGCACCATGACTGCAACCCTCGTCGCCAAGAACCTCACCGCCGCGCACGGTGAGCGCACGCTCTTCGCCGATCTCGACCTCGTCGTCGCCCCCGGCGACGTCATCGGCCTCGTCGGCGTCAACGGCGCCGGGAAGTCCACCCTGCTGCGCCTGCTCGCCGGCCTGGACACGCCCGAGACCGGTGAACTGCGGCTCTCCCCGCCCACCGCCGCCGTCGGTCACCTCCCCCAGGAGCCGGAGCGGCGCCCCGAAGAATCCGTACGGGACTTCCTGGCCCGCCGGACGGGCGTCGCCGCCGCCCAGGCGGCGCTGGACGCGGCGACCCAGGGCCTGGTCGACGGGACCCCGGGCGCGGACGACGCGTACGCGACGACCCTGGACCAGTGGCTGAACCTCGGCGGCGCCGACCTCGACGAGCGGGCCCAGGAGGTCGCCGACGAGCTCGGGCTGGCCGTGGGCCTGGACCTGCCGATGACCGCGCTGTCCGGCGGCCAGGCGGCCCGCGCGGGCCTCGCCTCGCTGCTGCTCTCCCGCTACGACGTCTTCCTGCTCGACGAGCCGACCAACGACCTGGACCTGGAGGGTCTGGAGCGCCTGGAGCGGTTCGTGAAGGGCCTGCGCGCGGGCACGGTCGTGATCAGCCACGACCGCGAGTTCCTGACCCGGACGGTCACCAAGGTCCTCGAACTCGACCTGGCGCAGCAGGAGATCAACCTCTACGGCGGCGGCTACGACGCCTACCTGGAGGAGCGCGAGCGGGCCCGTACCCACGCCCGCGAGGAGTTCGACGAGTACGCGGGCAAGAAGGCGTCCCTGGAGGGCCGCGCCCAGATGCAGCGCAACTGGATGGACAAGGGCGTCCGCAACGCCCGCCGCAAGGCGAGCGACAACGACAAGATCGGCAAGAACCTGCGGGGCGAGTCCAGCGAGAAGCAGGCCGCCAAGGCCCGCCAGACGCAGCGCGCCATCGAGCGGCTCGAAGTCGTCGACGAGCCCCGCAAGGAGTGGGAGCTGCGCATGGAGATCGCGGCGGCGCCGCGCTCCGGCTCGGTCGTCGCCACCCTGAACGAGGCCGCCGTGCGCCGCGGGGACTTCGCTTTCGGCCCGGCCAGCCTGCAGATCGACTGGGCGGACCGGGTCGCGATCACCGGCGCCAACGGCGCGGGCAAGTCCACGCTCCTCGCCGTGCTCCTCGGCCGGCTGGTGCCCGACTCCGGTGCGGCCACGCTCGGTTCGGGCGTGCTGGTCGGCGAGGTGGACCAGGCGCGCGGGCTCTTCCTCGGGGACGAGCCGCTGCTGGAGGCGTTCTGCGCGGCGGTACCGGACACCGAGCCGGCCGAAGTACGGACCCTGCTGGCCAAGTTCGGCCTGAAGGCGGCGCACGTCCTGCGCCCGGCGGCCACGCTCTCCCCCGGCGAGCGCACCCGGGCGGCCCTGGCACTGCTCCAGGGCCGCGGGGTGAACCTCCTGGTACTGGACGAGCCCACGAACCACCTGGACCTTCCGGCGATCGAACAGCTGGAGGCGGCCCTGGACGCGTACGAGGGCACCCTCCTGCTGGTCACCCACGACCGCCGGATGCTGGACGCGGTGCACGTGACCCGTCGTCTGGAGGTCGCGGGCGGCAAGGTCACCGAGCTCTAGGTCGTGTCGTCAAAGTCCCGTCTGGCCGGCGGGGCCTGGCACGCACGCTCGGGCGGCCGACGCCACTTTGACGACACTCCCTAGGCCGCTACCCCTGCGGCGCGCGCCGCTTGCGGGCCATCCGTTCGGCCACGAAGCCGCGCGGCAGGTGCCGCACGGCGAGCGCGTACGCCTGGTAGCGCCGGCCCGGGTTTGTCAACCGCCCGCGCCCGGCCCCGTACCCCAGCGGCAT
>NZ_JBHYXN010000008.1:45675-188381 GCF_042752335.1 Streptomyces sp. NPDC059355
CGTGGGCCTCACTCGGGGGGGGGGCCGGCCTGTGGGCCACACCGCTCGGCCACCTCCCGCGCCCGGCGGGCGGCTCCGCGGGCGGGCTATGCCGGCGTGGCGCGGGGGTGTTTCCATCCCCGGCCGCCCCAGGGCCAGGTCCCGCAGGGCCTTGCCCACGACGGCCTCGGGCTCCAGCCACACCGCCTCGCGCAGGGAGCTGACGTCCATCCCGGCGCGGGCCTGGAACTCGGTGCGGGTGAACCCCGGGACCACCGCGAGCACCCGGACCCCGTACGGCGCCATGTCCACCCGCAGGGACTCGCTGAACGCGGTGACCCAGGCCTTGGCGGCCCCGTACGTCCCGGTCGGCAGCAGTCCGGCCACCGAGGACACGTTCACCACCGCGCCCCGGCGGCGCTCGCGCAGCCCGGGCAGCATGGCGTGGGTGAGCCGCAGCGGGACCTTCACCAGCAGGTCGAGCAGCCGCTCCTCGTCCTCGACCGGGCTGTACGGGAACGGCGCGGGCAGCCCGAAGCCCGCGTTGTTGACCAGGATGTCCACGGGCCGCCCCCGGTCGGCGAGCCGCTCGGCGACGGCCGTGCAGTCCGCCGGGTCCAGCAGATCGGCGGGCAGTACCTCGCTCGCCGTGCCGAACTCCCGGCCGAGCTCCCGGGCCACGGCTTCGAGGCGGTCCTTGTCGCGGGCGACCAGGACGAGCTCGCAGCCCTTGGCCGCGAAGCCGCGGGCGAAGGCGGCGCCGAGTCCGGCACTGGCCCCGGTGATCAGAACGGTGGTCAAGGGAGGGTCACTTCCTTACGGGGTGTGCGGGCGCTGCGGGGTCGGGCCCTGTGGGCTGAAGTCCGTGGTCGACGGCGATCCGTAGGCCTGGGCCACGTCGACCAGGAACCGGGCCTCGTCGTCGAGGTCGCCGCCCTCGGCGGAGGTCTGCATCGCGGCGGGCAGTTCCCACGCCGCGTCCTCCCCCGGCTGCCCGGGCCGTCCGGCGAGCTTCGCCTGCCGCGCCTCCTTCAGTACGCAGGCCAGCGCGGCCGCGGTGCGCCGCTGCTCGGGTATCCCGTGCCCGGTGACATGGCTGCGGGCCAGCTCCGGAACGCCCGGGGCGACGTACTCGCCGAGGATCAGGATCGCGTCGCGGGTCTCGATCACCTTGCGGTACACCAGCAGGTTGCGCGGGACCGGCGGCCACAGCAGCTCCACGACCCGGCCGGCCCGCGGCTTGGTGAGGGCGACGTGCGGGACGGCCTGGACCAGGTCGTGCCAGAGCGGCCACAGCCGCCAGGCGGTGGCGATGTCGGCGCTCGTGCGGCGCAGCGTGAACAGCGTGGGCACGAGGATCGCGGCAGCCCGCAGCAGTCCGTGCAGGTTCATCATCAGCGGCAGGGCGGGCATCGCCCAGGTGCTGCCGAACAGGGCCTTGAGCAGGTAGGCGAACCAGAACAGGCCCGCGAGCGCGGTGCCGAGGCCGAACAGCCGCAGCCCGGCGGCCAGTCCCCGGCTCTCGGTGCGCCGGCTGTAGCGCCAGCAGAGCGAGACGCAGGTGGTGTTGGCGAGGAGGTGCGCGGAGATCAGCAGCAGCCAGTACGCGAGCGAGGGCACCGGGTCGCCCTGCGGCGGGATGGTGTGCGCGGTGTGCGCGGGGGCGGCCGTGTCGAGCACCACGAGGGTGGTCAGCCAGGCCACCGTACCCACCCAGGCGGCGAGTTGGAGGGCCCGGCCGCGGGTGGCCGCGGCGACGAAGTAGAGCACGGTGCCCGCGGACAGCACGCCGATCAGGTTGCGGACGAGGCCGACGGTGTGCGCGTAGTCCGGATCGCGCATCGCGTACGTGACGACGTCGGGGAGGTTCAGGGTCATCGCGGCGGCGGCGGTGGCGACGGCGAGCCACAGGCCGCGCTGCTGCGGGGAGCGCAGGGCGGCGGGGGCGCGCAGCAGGACGGCCGTCCAGAGGCAGACGACGCTGGGCACGGCGAGCGAGTCGCCGAACGCGGTGAGGTCAGCGGCGTCCATGGCTCCCCCGCCCGTAGCCCATGGCGGATTCCAGCCAGGCGAGGGTGGAGCGGGGCCCGGCGGCCGACTGCGGGCAGGATCCCGTGGTGCGGATGCGGATCATGCTGGCCAGCATTTCCGCCTCCTGCTCCTGGCTGGTGGTGTAGTTGGTGCGCCCGAGGACGGTGGGGACCTGCCCGTCGTTGTCCTCGGCCTCCAGGGAGTTGTGGCCGAACAGGATGTGCCCGAGCTCGTGGAGCACGATGTGCTCGCGGTGCAGCGCGGTGGTCTGTGCCTCGTAGAAGACGAAGTCGACGCTGTCGGTGCCCACCCACAGCCCGCAGACCCCGGATTCCGCCGCTTCCCTGGGGAGCGGGTGGAGGTGGATCGGGCGGCCCCGCTGCTCGGCGATCCGGTTGCACAGCCCCTCGATGGAGAAGGGATGTGTCAGCTCCAGATGGCCGAGAATCTTCTCGCACCGTTTACGGAGGCTGGGTTGCGAGTGGGGCATGTGATCCCTCTTCGGACCCTTTCGCGGGCAGCGTCGGTAGGCGTGCGTGGGCGTGGGCATGGCGTCCTGTGCCTTCAAGGCGGCCTCTGGGAGTGGGGTCCTGAGGGGAGAAACGGAAGCCCGTTCGCCATTCGGCGAACGGGCGTTCCACCATGCCTACAGATCATGTACGGGAGTTCGCAAGATGTGTCCCCAGGTGGGGTGCCTATTCGGCCATCCTGGAAACCGGGTGATCCCGCCCGCGTGCCACGCCCCGGCGGCTCCGCCGGACCGGTGCCGGCGGAGCCGCGGGACACGCCCGTCTCAGCGCTTGCGGCGCCCCTCGTCGCCGCCGGTGAGACCGGCCCGGCGCAGGGCGTCGGCCATCGCGCTGTTGGCCGGGGCCGGGGAGCCGCTGCCGCCTTGGCGCTGCCCGCCGCCGCCCTGGCCCCTGCCCTGCCCGCCGCCCTGGCCCTGGCCCCGGCTCTGACCCTGGCCTCCGCCCTGACCCTGACCCTGACCCTGGCCGCCGCCCTGGCCCTGGCCGCCGCGCTGCTGCGGGGGACGGCCGCCGCCGCGTCGCTCCTGGCGCTCCTGGCGGTCCTCGCGCTGCCGGGGGGCGCCGCCCGCCGGGCGGTCGGCCTCGTCCTCCAGCCGCAGCGTCAGCGAGATCCGCTTGCGCGGGATGTCCACGTCCAGGACCTTCACCCGGACGATGTCGCCCGGCTTGACCACGTCCCGCGGGTCCTTGACGAAGTTCTTCGACAGCGCCGAGACGTGGGCCAGCCCGTCCTGGTGGACGCCGATGTCGATGAAGGCGCCGAACGCGGCCACGTTCGTGACCACGCCCTCCAGGATCATCCCCGGCGCCAGGTCGCCGATCTTCTCGACGCCCTCCTTGAACGTGGCGGTCTTGAAGGCCGGCCGCGGGTCGCGGCCCGGCTTCTCCAGCTCGCGCAGGATGTCCGTCACGGTCGGCAGGCCGAAGGCCTCCGTGACGAACTGCTCCGGGCGCAGCGAGCGCAGCACGCCGGTGTTGCCGATCAGCGCCGCCACGTCGCTGCCGGCCGTCTTGGCCATGCCCCGGACCAGCGGGTACGACTCGGGGTGCACGCTGGAGAGGTCCAGCGGGTCGTCCCCGCCGCGGATCCGCAGGAAGCCCGCGCACTGCTCGTACGCCTTCGGACCCAGGCGGGCGACGTCCTTCAGTGCCTTGCGGCTGCGGAAGGGGCCGTTGTCGTCGCGGTGGGCCACGATGTTCTCGGCGAGCCCGCCGCTGATGCCCGAGACCCGCGAGAGCAGCGGGGCGGAGGCGGTGTTGACGTCGACACCGACACCGTTCACGCAGTCCTCGACCACCGCGTCGAGCGAGCGCGACAGCTTCACCTCGGAGAGGTCGTGCTGGTACTGGCCGACGCCGATCGACTTGGGGTCGATCTTGACGAGCTCGGCGAGCGGGTCCTGCAGGCGCCGGGCGATGGACACGGCGCCGCGCAGCGACACGTCCATGTCCGGGAGTTCCTGCGAGGCGAACGCGGAGGCCGAGTACACGGAGGCGCCCGCCTCGGACACCATCACCTTGGTGAGCTTCAGCTCGGGGTGGCGGGTGATCAGGTCCCCGGCGAGCTTGTCGGTCTCGCGCGAGGCCGTGCCGTTGCCGATGGCGATCAGCTCGACCGCGTGCTCCCCGGCGAGGCGGGCCAGCTTGGCGAGGGACTCGTCCCACTTGTTGGCGGGCACGTGCGGGTAGACCACGTCGGTCGCCACGACCTTGCCGGTGGCGTCGACGACGGCGACCTTCACTCCGGTGCGGAAGCCCGGGTCGAGGCCGAGGGTGGCGCGGGTGCCGGCGGGCGCCGCGAGCAGCAGGTCGCGCAGGTTGGACGCGAAGACCCGTACGGCCTCGTCCTCGGCCGCCTGGCGCAGCCGCATCCGCAGGTCGATGCCGAGGTGCACCTGGATCTTCGTACGCCACGCCCAGCGGACGGTGTCGCCCAGCCACTTGTCGCCGGGGCGGCCGCGGTCGTTCACCCCGAAGCGGCGGGCGATCATGCCCTCGTACGTGGACGGGCCGGGCTCCTCGCGAGGCTCCTCGGGCTCCAGGGTGAGGTCGAGGACGTCCTCCTTCTCGCCGCGCAGCATGGCGAGGACGCGGTGCGAGGGCAGCGCGGTGAAGGGCTCGGCGAAGTCGAAGTAGTCGGCGAACTTGGCGCCCGCCTCCTCCTTGCCCTCGCGCACCTTCGCGGCGAGCCGGCCGCGGCCCCACATGCGCTCGCGCAGCTCGCCGATGAGGTCGGCGTCCTCGCCGAAGCGCTCGGTGAGGATCGCGCGGGCGCCCTCCAGGGCCGCGGCCGGGTCGGCGACGCCCTTGTCGGCGTCGACGAACGCGGCCGCGGCGGCGGCCGGTTCCACCGACGGGTCGGCCAGCAGGCGGCCGGCGAGCGGCTCCAGGCCGGCCTCGCGGGCGATCTGCGCCTTGGTGCGCCGCTTGGGCTTGAACGGGAGGTAGATGTCCTCCAGCCGGGCCTTGGTGTCGGCCGCATTGATCCGGGCCTCCAGCTCGGCGTCGAGCTTGCCCTGCTCCCGCACGGAGTCCAGGATCGCCGCGCGCCGGTCCTCCAGCTCGCGCAGATACCGCAGCCGCTCTTCGAGGGTGCGCAGCTGGGCGTCGTCGAGCATCTCGGTCGCTTCCTTACGGTAGCGCGCGATGAACGGCACGGTGGAGCCGCCGTCGAGCAGCTCGACGGCGGACTTGACCTGCCGCTCCCGTACGCCGAGCTCCTCGGCGATCCTGCCTTCGATGGACATCGTCACGATCGGGTCCCGCCTGCCTTCGTTTGCACTGGAAGGCTGCCAATTGTGGCAGGTGGCGGCGACGGGGGCCGGGAGACCCGCGCCCGGGTCCCCGCCCGGGCCCGCGCCCGGGCCCGCCCCGGACCCGCCCCGGACCCGTCAGGCCTTGCCGAAGGCGTCCGCGGGGAAGGCGCCGGCGGTGACGGCCTTGACGACGAGTCCGCCGCCGAGCTCGGCGAGCCGAGCCAGGCCTTCGGCGCCGAGGTGCTCGTACGGGGCCGCGTCGAGGCGGTCGGTGTCGGCTTCGAGGCGCTCGCGTACGGCCGCGCCCTCCGCGGTGAGTTCGCCTTCGGTGTCGAGGATCCCGCGCTCGTGCAGCCGGTCGGCGGCGGCGTCGAGGTCGGACTGATCCCAGCCGCGGATGGCCTTGATCCACTTGTGGGTCATGCCGCGCCCGGTGGCGGTGTGGCTGACCAGGGCCTCCAGCGGGTCCAGCCCCGCGAGCAGCAGGGCGGCGAGGTGGCCGTCGCCGCGGTGCTCGCGCAGCAGGGTGGTGGCGTGCCAGAGCCGCAGGTGCGGCTCCTCGGGTACGGGGAGGTCGGCGTGGGCGGCGTAGAGGGGCCGGGCGTGCCGGGTGCAGCCCTCGGTGGCGCGCAGGGCGAGGTCGGCGGCCTCGGCGAGCTCGGGGGATTCGATCGCCTCCGCGCCGAGCAGCCGGCGCAGGGTGCCGTCGGCGGCGCGCAGCCGGGCGTCGAGGGCCTGTTCGGGGGTGATGGTGTCCCAGACGGCGGGCAGGTGCCGGGCGACGAAGTCGTGGCGGTAGTTGTAGAAGGTGGCGGTGACCGTGCCGGGTCCGACGGCTCCCATGGCGGCGGAGCGGGAGGCGAGGTTCACGGCGGGCCGCTCGGTGACCCCGAGGGCGGCGAACTCCTTGCCCAGGTCGGGAGAGAAGTAGATGGTCGCGTGCAGCGGGTTGATCGCAGCATGCCAACAGTTGCGGGCGGCGCGCGCAGGAATCGTCATGGCGGCCAGATTACCGACCGCTCAGTATGCCGGGTAGACCGAGTCCCGGCCGCCGTGCATATGATCGAGCCGACATCAACGGGGAGGCGTGAACATGTCAGAGGATGGCGGCCAAATGGCGGACCTTCAGGTCGGCATGCGGTTGAACCACGTACCGGTCGAACCGAGCGGCCCGACGGTGCCGCCGACGGGACCGGCGGCGCCGGGCAACCCGAAGGGCCCGATGGGCCCGTTCGTTCCGGGCGGTTCCGGGGACTTCGCTTCGACGCCGGCCCAGAAGAAGGACGCGGCGAACACGATCGAGACCGAGCTGGAGCCCAACACCAGGAAGGCCGCGGAGTACGCGGACACCGACACCGGCACCGCCCAGAAGGGCTTCGACGGCTGGGAGACCGCCGCCGGCCTGAAGAAGGTGGCGGACACCTGGGACCAGCAGGTGAAGACCCTGATGGGCCGTCTGGCGGCCGAGAAGACCAGCCTGCGCGGCGCGTCGGGCCTCTTCTCGAGCAACGACACCGGCATCGGCACCCAGTTCCTCGCGACCAACTCGAAGCTGAACGGCCTCTAGGAGGCGTCCTTCGGGTCTCGCCGGCATCCGGTTTCCGGCCTTCTTCCGCGCGGCGCACCGCGCGGAAGAAGGCCGTTCGCGTACCCGGACACGGCCCTTGGGGGCGGTGGCCACCGGTCCGGCCGCTCGCCTGTGACGGCCGAATGGCGATCGTGTGACACGAGGGGCCATGGACATGACGTAGGGCGGCGGGCGTGAATACGTTCGGACGACAAGCCGTTGAACAGAACTGTCTCCCTACCCCTTGGAGCTCTTCGTGCACCGCAAAGTCATCGCCCCGAGCGTCCTCGCCGCCTCCCTCCTGCTGGTGATCCCGGCGTCGGCGGCGAGTTCCGTGCAAGGGGCCCCGGGGATCGGCGACCCCTACTACCCGGCCAGTGGCAACAGCGGGTACGACGTGTCCCACTACGACCTGCGCCTGCAGTACCAGCCGAAGACGGACCTGCTGGAGGGCACCGCCACGCTCCTGACCACCGCCAGGCAGGACCTCTCCCGCTTCAACCTGGACTTCGGCCTGAAGGTCAGCGAGATCCGGGTCAACGGCGCCAAGGCGAAGTTCGCCACGTCCGGGGACCACGAGCTGGAGGTGACCCCCGCCCAGGTGCTGAAGAAGGACACCCCGGCGTCGGTCGTCGTCAAGTACGCCGGAAAGCCCTCGGAGTTCAAGATCGACGGCTGGTCGGCCTGGCAGCGCACCCCGGACGGCGGTGTCGCCGCGCAGGAGCCCGACTCGGCCGTCTGGTGGTTCCCGAGCAACGACCACCCGCTCGACAAGGCCACCTTCGACATCTCGGTCAACGTCCCCGACGGCACCCAGGCCATCAGCAACGGCGTGCTCCAGTCGCAGATCTCCCGGCTCGGCTGGACCCGGTACAGCTGGCGCTCGAACAAGCCGCAGGCCACGTACCTGGCCACCCTCGCGATCGGCAAGTTCGACGTCACCACGGGGACGACGGCGAACGGGCTGCCCATCGTCAACGCGTACAGCAAGGACCTCGGCGACAACGCGGGCGCGGCGCGCGCGAGCGTGGAGCGGACCGGCGAGGTCGCCGAGTGGCTGGAGGGGGTCTTCGGGCCGTACCCCTTCAACGCCCTGGGCGGGTACGTGCCGAACGTGCCCTCCAGCTTCGCGCTGGAGACGCAGACCCGGCCGTTCTACAGCCCGAAGCAGTTCGCGAACGGCGCCAACGTCTCGGTGGTCGTGCACGAGCTGGCCCACCAGTGGTACGGGGACAGCGTCTCCGTCGACGGCTGGAAGGACATCTGGATCAACGAGGGCTTCGCCCGCTACAGCCAGTGGCTGTGGTCGGAGAAGGAGGGCGAGGGCACCGCGCAGGAGCTCGCCGACTGGGCATACGGGCAGCGCGCCGCGGACGACCCGTTCTGGCAGGTCAAGCCGGGCGACCCGGGCCCGGACAACCAGTTCCACGGAGCCGTCTACGACCGCGGTGCGATCGCCCTGCAGGCGCTGCGCAACGAGATCGGCGACGAGAAGTTCTTCAAGATCCTCAAGGGCTGGCCGGCCGAGCGGGCCTACGGGAACGCCAAGGTCGGGGACTTCGTCCGGTACGCGGAGAAGTTGTCGAACAAGCCCCTCGCCCAGCTCTTCGAGACCTGGCTGTACACCCCGGGCAAGCCCGCCTTCGCCCCGCCGGCCGCCGCGGCCGAGAACGCCCGGTCCCTCAAGGCCCCCGCCGCGAAGCCGGTGGAGCCGAAGTCCTGGAAGAAGATCGCCGAGACGAACACGATCCACGACCACTGAGCCGCGCAGCGCGCACGAGGCCCCGCGCGCCGGCGCCCCTCAGGGGGTGCCGGCGCGTCGGCGGGCCCGGGCCGCGCGGGCGATGGGCAGGTAGCGCAGGCGCTCCGGCAGCAGCGGTACGAGGAGCCGTACGGCCGTGCTGAGCCGCCGGAGCCTGCGTTCCTGGGACGGGCTCCACTCCAGCCCGATGGCGGCGCGGGCCTCGGGCGGCATGTACCCCACGGTGACGAATGCCCGGAAGTGCAGGAACGCGGCCCGCAGCGCCGGCCAGGCGAGCCGCAGCAGCAGCCGTACCGGCAGGGAGCCGCCCTCGGGCCTCGGCAGCGGCACGTCGGTGGCGACCAGCTCGCGGGCGACCTTGGTCGGCTCGATCTCCTCGGCCAGCATCCGGTGGTAGTAGACCCAGTACTCCTCGATGGTCTGCGGCATGTCCCGGTCGTGTATGCCGAGGATCCGGCCCACCTGGAGCCACTCCCGGTACAACTGCCGCTCCTGCGCGGGGGTGAAGCGGCGCAGCAGGTACCGCCCGGCGTAGAGGTAGATCGGGAAGCCGGTGGCGTGCACCCAGGAGTAGCAGGCGGGGTCGAGGGAGTGGTAGCGCCGTCCCCGGGTGTCGATGCCCTGGATCTCCTTGTGCAGGCGGCGTACCCGGCGGCCCTCCTCGGCGGCCTCCGCGCCGCCGTACACCCACAGCTGGACGGAGCGCAGCGAGCGCTCGCCGCGCCCCCAGGGGTCGGTGCGGAAGACGGAGTGCTCGTCGACCCCGGCGCCGATCGCGGGGTGGGCCACCTGCAGGGTGAAGGCGGCCGGGAGCATCAGCAGGGCCCGGATGTCGCCGGAGATGGTCCAGAGCACCCCGCCGGGGGCCGGCGGCTCGGGATCGGGGCGGCGCGCGGCCTTCGGTCCGGGTGCGGGGAGCGCTGCTTCTCTCATGGTTCCAGTATGCGATTGCCGAAGGTTCGGGCTGCGAGCGCCGGACGTCCCGGGTCGCGAGTACCAGACGTCCGCTCCCGGACAGAAAGTCTTGTCACGGGTGTTACCCAGAGGTAACCGCGGCTGCTTGGATGACGGAGTCGATCTCCCCCTGCAGGAATGATGGAGACCTCATGCTGCACACCAAGCTCAGCCGCAACCGCGCCGCCGCCACGGCCGTTGCGGCGATCGCCGTCGGCGCACTGGCCGCCACCGGTGCGCCGGCCGCCTCGGCCGCGGAGAGCGCCGCGGCCCCGCGGCTCAGCGTCCTCACGTACAACACGTTCCTGATGAGCAAGAACCTCTACCCCAACTGGGGTCAGGACCACCGGGCTTCGGAGATCCCCAAGGCGTCCTTCTTCCAGGGCCACGACGTGGTCGTGCTCCAGGAGGCCTTCGACAACGGCGCCTCGGACGCGCTGAAGTCGAACGCCTCCGCGCAGTACCCGTACCAGACCCCGATCGTAGGCCGCAGCAAGAGCGGCTGGGACGCGACGGGCGGCGCCTACTCCTCGACCACCCCCGAGGACGGCGGCGTCACGATCCTCAGCAAGTGGCCGATCCTCCGCAAGGAGCAGGTCGTCTACAAGGACGCCTGCGGCGCCGACTGGTGGTCCAACAAGGGCTTCGCCTACGTCGTGCTGAACGTGGGCGGGGCCAAGGTCCACGTGGTCGGCACCCACGCCCAGTCCACCGACCCGGGCTGCGGCTCCGGCGAGGCGGCCGACATGCGCGCCCGGCAGTTCAAGGCGATAGACGCCTTCCTGGACGGCAAGAACATCCCGGCGGGCGAGCAGGTCATCGTCGCCGGCGACATGAACGTCGACTCGCGCTCCCCCGAGTTCGCGTCCATGCTCGCCAACGCCGACCTGGCCGACTCCGACTCGCGCACGGGCCACCCGTACTCGTTCGACACCGCGCAGAACTCGATCGCGAACTACCGCTACCCGACGGACCCGCGCGAGGACCTGGACTACGTCCTCTACCGCAAGGGCAACGCGCGCCCGGCGGGCTGGGAGAACAACGTGGTCAAGGAGCAGTCGGCGCCCTGGACCGTATCCAGCTGGGGCACCTCGTACACGTACACCAACCTCAGCGACCACTACCCGCTGATCGGCCGCTAGCCCGCCCCCGCTCGGTGCCCGCCGCGCGGCGGGCACCAGCGCGTTCGGTCAGCCGAGGATCTCGGCGATGTCGGCCTGGAGCCGCCGGTAGTCCTCCGGGTTGTCCGGTGCCCACGCGCGCGCGTCCTCGGAGGCCTGCCGGGCCAGTTCCGCCGCCCGGCCCGGCCAGCCGGCCCAGACGTACATCCGGACCAGTTCCACGGTCGCGCTCGTCGTGGACGGGTGGCTCCGTCCGGGAGAGCGGCGCGCGGCGCGCACGGTCCGCTGCTGCGACTCCAGGGCCTCGCCGACCCGTCCGTTGGCCATCAGCCGTACCGCGCGCAGCGTGCGGACCTCCTGCTCCTCGAAGACGTCGTGCTTCGCGAGGACGGCGGCCGCCAGCAGCAGGGGCACGGCCACCAGGACCACGTACGGTCCGGGGCCGGCGGTGAGGTCGGGCAGCCGTCCGGCGCGGTCGCGCACGGTGCCCGTCTCGGCGAGGTCCAGCGCCGCCCAGGCGCCTCCCAGCACCGCGGCCGTGACCAGCACCGTGCGGTGGACGATGCGGCCGCGCCCGAACACCAGCAGGCCGGCCGCCCAGAGGGCGGCGGCGCCGGTGACCACCACGACGAGGGCGTCCCCGCCCGCGAGTCCGGCCCTCGATCCGAGGGCGGCGGCACCCGTGGCGGCGTCCGCGCGGAATCCGTAGGGCAGGGTGTCGCCGTCGGCCCCGACGACCCACGGCAGTACGGCGCCCAGCAGCATCAGCAGCGCTCCGGCGGCGCCCAGGGTGGCCGGGAGGCGCCCGGGGGTGACCAGCGAGGACAGTACGGCGGTGGCCCGGCCCGTGCCGCCGGTGGGGGCCTTCATCCGCCCAGCCTGACGACGTCGGTGGTGTAGGTGGTGACGGCGACGTAGACCACCACGGGTACGAGCAGGACGGCGGCCGGCGACAGCAGCCAGGTGCACAGAGGCCGCAGCCGGGTGGTCCGCAGTCTGCGGGAGGTCCACAGCAGGGTGCCCGGGACGAACAGCACCAGGGTGATCAGGCTGAGCGCGAAGCGGACCGGGCCGTCCCCGGGGACGGGGAAGAGGAAGGCGAGCGGGGAGTCGTACGTCAGCCTGTCCACCCCTGCGGCGAGCCCTTGGAGGACGAGGATCGCGATGCCGATCGGGGAGAGGAGCAGCGGCACCAGGCCGGCCCCGTCGGTCGACACGGAGTGCGCCATGCGGAAGCTCCCCGGCGTCCTTTCGAGGACCCGTTCCCTCTCGATGGCCCGTTCCAGGTCGTACCCCGGTTGTTCGTCGAACATGTCCGTTCCCCCGGTGGTGGTGTGGTCGTGGTGGTACTCGGGGCCCGGTCAGGCGAGGGCGGGCGCGTCGGGGCCGAGGACCCGTCGGTTGATGCCGCGCCGGCGCAGGGCGCTGAAGGCCCACAGGGCCGCCCCGGCGCCTGCCAGCGCCAGGAAACGGGTCTGGTTCTTGGGCGGAACGGCGGGCACCTTCGCGATCGCCAGCCTGATGCCCGGCCCGCGCAGGGGCGTGTCCAGCGTGTACCCGCCCGGTTGCAGGGGGGCGGTGGCGGCCGGCCAGGCCTGCCAGTGCCCGCGCTCGTCCGCGTACCAGTAGCGGTGGTCGATCGCCTCGCGCAGCCTGGGGGTGCGCCAGGCCCCCTGGTCGAGCGGGTGTCCGTCGGTGGCGGCGAGGGACACCGTACTGCCGGGCTTGTTGCGCGCGTCGCCCTTCACCATGGCTTGCAGGGCCGGGGGCCGGGGCAGATCGGTGCGGCTCTCGATCCAGACCAGGTAGAGGCCGTCGTCGGCCAGCTGGACCGTCCCGGCCTGTCCCGGCTCGGTGCGCAGGACCTTCGCCGCCCCGACGTTGCCGAGGTGCTGGTTTCCCTGCGCGGCCAGCGCGACGCCCAGGAATCCGACGACCCACAGCGCGAGGGCGCCGTCCAGCCAGCGCCGGGACCATCCCGTGCGTAAGAACACTGCGTCGCGTGGCATGCAACCGCCCCCCGTTCGCCGCGGCCGCGTCGTCCGGCCGGGCGCCAACCCGTGGCCCACAGTGTGGCCCGGACTACGGGCCGCTGTCCGGCCGTTGGCCGAGATGCCCGCACCGGGCGGCTCGGGCGGAACCCGTCCGGCGGGCGGTCGTGCGCCCGCCGGACGGGGCCGTCCGGGCTACGGGGCCGGGGCCGCCTGCGGTTCCCCATGAGGGTCCTCGTACAGGGCCTCGATGAGGGGGCCGTACTTCTCCCGGACCACCCGGCGGCGCAGTTTCAGCGACGGCGTGAGCTCTCCGGAGGCGGGGCCCCACTCCTCGGTCAGCAGCCGGTACCGCTTGATCTGCTCGGTCCGGTTGAGCCGGGCGTTGGCCGCCGCGACGGCGGCGGCGATCTCCTCCCGGACGGCCGGGTGCTCCGCGAGCCCGGCGAGCGGACCGGCCTCGATGCCTCGGGCCGCCGCCCACGCCGGGGCCACCTCCCCGTCGAGCACCAGGAGGGCGACGAGGTAGGAGCGGCCGTCCCCGTGCACCAGGGCCTGGCCGATCAGCGGGTGCTCCTTGACGGTGTTCTCCACCAGGGCCGGCGAGACGTTCTTGCCGTTCGAGGTGATGATGAGTTCCTTCTTGCGGTCCGTCAGCCAGAGGAACCCGTCCTCGTCGAGCCGGCCGACGTCCCCGGTCGGGAACCAGCCCTCGGCGTCGTGCGCGCTCTCCACCGACCCGTCGGGCCGCAGGTAGCCGGCGAAGACGGTCGCGCCGCGCGTGAGGATCTCGCCGTCCTCGGCGAGCCTCAGCTCCAGCCCCTCGATCGGGCGTCCCACCGAGCCCAGCCGGAAGCCGTCCGGGCTGTTGATCGTGCACACGCCCGAGGTCTCGGTGAGCCCCCAGGCGTCCATGATGGTGATCCCCCAGCCCGCCCAGAAGCGGACCACGTCGATCGGCATCGGGGCTGTGGCGCTGGCCGTCCACACCAGCCGGTCCAGCCCCGCAAGGCCCAGCAGCGGGTCCAGCACCTGCTCCTTCGCCCGGGCGTACGAGGCTTCGAGCGCGGCCGGGATCCGCTCGCCGCGCTCCCGGTGGCCGGCCCTGGCCCGGGCGAGGTCGTTCGCGGCCTCGATGGACTCCCGCTGCGCGGCGGGAAGCTGGGCGAGCACCGCCCGGACCGACGCGGCGAGCTTCTCCCAGACCCGGGGCACCCCGAAGAACTGCACCGGGTGCAGTTCGCGTACGGCGGCCCCCACGGCGGCCGGGTCGGCGACGAGCCGGACGTGCGCGGCCCGCAGCAGCGGCAGGTAGATGCCGAGGATCCGCTCGGCGATGTGCGCGAACGGCAGGTAGCAGATGTGCTCGGCGTGCTCGGGCAGGTCCGTGCGCCCGTCGATGCGGACGGCCTGGAGCATGATGTTGCGGTGGGTCAGCCGTACGCCCTTGGGGTCGCCGGTGGTGCCGGAGGTGTAGACGACGGTCAGCGGGTCCTCGGGGCGGGTCTCCCGCCAGGCCTTCTCGAAGGCCTCGGGGCGGTGCGTACGGGCGCCGCTCGCTTGCAGAGATCCGTACGTACGGTGCGGACCCGCCTCGGCGGCCTCGGCCACGACCAGCCGCTCCAGGGGCACCTGTGCGTCGGCGAGCAGCGGTTCCCAGCGGGCCAGCTCGCCGGCGCCTTCGAGGACCGCGACCCGGGCCCGGCTGTGCCGGGCGATGTGGGCGATCTGCTCGGGCGCGGAGGTCCCGTACACGGTGACCGGGACGGCGCCGAGGTGGACGAGGGCGAGGTCGGTCAGCCAGTGCTCGGGGCGGTTGCCCATCATGATCAGCACGTGTTCGCCGCGTTCCACGCCGAGGGCGGCGTATCCGGAGGCGAGGACGGCGACCTTGCGGCGGACCTCGGTCCAGTCGAGGGTCGTCCAGCCGTCGCCCTCTCGCCAGGAGAGGGCGGGGAGAGCGCCGTGTTCGGCGGCGTTGCGCGCCAGCAGGGCGGGGACGGTGAGCTCTTCGGGTCGTCCGGGCAGTCGCAGTTTCATGGTCATGGGCAGCTCCTGGCCGTTTCACATCGTTGGTGCGACAGCAATACTGTTGAACCCAAGCTGTGGAGCAGAGAGCGAGGCGCAGACGATGGCCGACCAGGCACCCGAGCCGATGCTCACCGTCGACGAGCTGGCGGCCAGGGCGGGCGTCACCGTGCGCACCGTTCGTTTCTACAGCACGCGCGGGCTTTTGCCCCCTCCCGTGATCGGCCCTCGTCGGGTGGGGCACTACGGGCCGGAGCACCTGTCCCGGCTGGCGCTCATCGAGGAACTCCAGCACCAGGGCATGACGTTGTCGGCCATCGAGCGCTATCTGGACGCGCTGCCCGACGACCTGAGCGCGCACGACCTGGCGATCCACCGCGCCATGGTGTCCAGTTGGGCTCCTGACGCGCCCCAGGAGGTGTCGCGGGAGGAGCTGGAGAAGCGGGCCGGGCGGAGCCTGTCGGACGCCGACGTGCGGCGGCTGACGGCGATGAACGTACTGGCGCCGGCCGCCGGCGGGTTCCGGGTGGACGTGGGGCTGCTGCGGCTGGGCGTCGCGCTTCTGGACGTGCCGATCGCGCACGAGACGATCCTGGTGGCGCGCAAGGTGCTGCTGGAGCACGCGCGGACGGCGGCGCACGAGCTGACGGCGCTGTTCCGGGACGAGGTGTGGGGGCCGTTCACGCGGGGCGAGAGCGATCCGGAGCGGGTGGAGTCGATGAAGGCGCTGTCCGCGCACATGCAGCCGATGGTGGTGCAGGCGCTGGTGACCGCGTTCCAGCGGTCGCTGAAGGAGGAACTGCGGGCGGCGTTCGTCTCGGAGCCCGAAGGCTCCGGGTGAACGCCGCCCGCGGCGGGTCCTGCCGGTTCGGCGGGTCCTGCGGGGTCAGTCGGAGTACGTCTCGCCGCGCTCGGCCTTCGCGACGAGCGAGGCCGGCGGGGTGAAGCGCTCGCCGTACTGGGCGGCCAGCTCACGGGAGCGGGCGACGAAGCCCGCGAGGCCGCCCTCGTAGCCGTTGATGTACTGGATCACGCCACCGGTCCAGGCCGGGAAGCCGATGCCCATGATGGAGCCGATGTTGGCGTCGGCGATCGAGGTGAGCACGCCCTCGTCGAGGCAGCGGACGGTGTCCAGGGCCTCGGAGAAGAGCATCCGCTCCTTCATGTCGGTGAACGGGATGTCCGCGTCCGGCTTGGCGAAGTGCTCGCGCAGGCCCGGCCAGATGCCGGCGCGCTTGCCGCTCTCGTCGTACGCGTAGAAGCCGGCCCCGCCGCTGCGCCCGGGGCGGCCGAAATCGTCGACCATCCGGTCGATGACCGCGTCCGCGGGGTGCGCGGTCCACGTGCGGCCCTCGGCCTCGAAGGCCTTGCGGGTCTCGTTGCGGATCTTGCGCGGGAGGGTGAGCGTGAGCTCGTCCATCAGGGAGAGCACCTTGGCCGGGTAGCCGGCCTGGGCCGCGGCCTGCTCGATGGAGGCGGGCTCCACGCCCTCGCCGACCATCGCCACGCCCTCGTTGATGAACTGCCCGATGACGCGCGAGGTGAAGAAGCCGCGCGAGTCGTTGACCACGATCGGGGTCTTGTTGATCTGCCGTACGAGGTCGAAGGCGCGGGCGATGGCCTCGTCGCCGGTGCGCTCGCCCTTGATGATCTCCACCAGCGGCATCTTGTCCACGGGCGAGAAGAAGTGCAGTCCGATGAAGTCGACCGGGCGCGAAACCCCTTCCGCGAGGCCCGTGATGGGCAGCGTGGAGGTGTTGGAGCAGAGCAGCGCGTCGGGGGCGATGACGTCCTGGATCTCCTGGAACACCTTGTGCTTGAGGGAGGTGTCCTCGAACACGGCCTCGATGACGGCGTCGCAGCCGGCCAGGTCGGCGGCCTCGGCTGTCGGGGTGATCCGGGCGAGCAGCTCGGCGCGCTGGGCCTCGGTGCTGCGGCCGCGGGAGACGGCCTTGTCGAGCAGCTTCTCGGAGTACTCCTTGCCCTTCGCGGCGGCCTCGGCGGTGACGTCCTTCAGCACCACTTCGATGCCCGCGCGGGCGCAGGAGTACGCGATGCCCGCGCCCATCATGCCGGCGCCGAGGACGGCGACCTTGGTGACCTTGCGGGGCGCGATGCCCTGCGGGCGGCTGCGGCCGGCGTTGACGGCCTGGAGGTCGAAGAAGAACGCCTGGATCATGTTCTTGGCGGTCTGCCCGGTGACCAGCTCGGTGAAGTAGCGGGCCTCGATGGTCAGCGCCGTCTCGAAGTCCACCTGGGCGCCCTCGACGGCACACGCCAGGATGTTGCGCGGGGCCGGGTACGGGGCGCCGTTCAGCTGCTTCCTCAGGCTGGCCGGGAAGGCCGGGAGGTTGGCGGCGAACTTCGGGTTCGACGGCGTGCCGCCCGGGATCCGGTAGCCGGGGACGTCCCAGGGCTGCTTCGACTCGGGGTTGGCGTCGATGAAGGCGCGGGCCTTGGCCAGCATCTCCTCGGGGGTGGTGGCCAGTTCGTGGACGAGGCCGTTGTCGAGGGCGCGCTGCGGGTTGTACTGGGTGCCCTGGAGCAGGACCTTGAGCAGCGCGTCGGCGATGCCCATGAGGCGGACCGTACGGGTGACACCGCCGCCGGCCGGGAGCAGGCCGAGGGTGACCTCGGGCAGGCCGATCTTGGAGCCGGGGGCGTCGAGGGCCACGCGGTGGTGGGAGGCGAGGCAGATCTCGTAACCGCCGCCGAGGGCGGCGCCGTTGATGGCGGCGACGACGGGCTTGCCGAGGGTCTCGATGCGGCGCAGCGAGCGCTTGATCTCGGTGCCGGTGTCGAAGGCGAGCTGCGCGTCCTCGGGACGCAGCCGGATCATGTCCTTGAGGTCGCCGCCCGCGAAGAAGGTCTTCTTGGCGGAGGTGTAGATGATGCCGCGGATGGAGTCCTTCTCGGCCTCGGCGCGGTCGGCGACGGCCGCGATGGAGTCCTTGAAGGCCTGGTTCATCGTGTTGGCGGACTGGCCCGGGTCGTCGAGGGTCAGGGTGACGACGCCGGTCTCGTCCTGGTCCCAGCGGATCGTGGTGGACTCGCTCATGTTTCTCGCTGCTTCCGTGTCGGGGAGGAGGTCGGGGGGATCAGGACGGCGTTCAGAGGCGTTCGACGATGGTGGCGACGCCCATGCCGCCGCCGACGCAGAGGGTGACGAGCCCGTAGCGCTTGTCCTGGCGCTCCAGTTCGTCGATGACGGTGCCGAGGAGCATCGCGCCGGTGGCGCCGAGCGGGTGGCCGAGCGCGATGGACCCGCCGTTTACGTTGACCTTGTCGAGGGTGATGCCCATGTCCTTGACGAAGCGCAGGACGACGCCGGCGAAGGCCTCGTTCATCTCGATCAGGTCGATGTCGTCGATGGTCAGGCCGGCCTTGGCGAGGGCCTTGCGGGTGGCCGGGGCGGGGCCGGTGAGCATGATGGTGGGCTCGGAGCCGGAGACTGCGGCCGAGACGATCCGGGCGCGGGGAGCCAGCCCGTTGCGCTCCCCCGCCTCGCGGGTACCGATCGCGACGAGCGAGGCGCCGTCGACGATGCCGGAGGAGTTGCCCGCGTGGTGGACGTGGTCGATCTTCTCGATCCAGTGGTACTTCTGCAGGGCGACGGCGTCGAAGCCGCCGAGGTCGCCGATGTCCGCGAAGGACGGCTTGAGCTTGGCGAGGCTGTCGGCGGTGGTGCCCGGGCGGACGAACTCCTCCTGGTCCAGGACGACCAGGCCGTTGCGGTCGGTGACCGGGACGACGGACTTCGCGAAGCGGCCTTCCTTGATGGAGGTGGCGGCCCGCTCCTGGGAGAGGGCGGCGTACTCGTCGACGTCGCGCCGGGAGAAGCCCTCGATGGTGGCGATGAGGTCGGCGCCGATGCCCTGCGGGACGAAGCCGGTGTCCCAGTTGGTCATCGGGTCGTTGAACCAGGCACCGCCGTCGGAGGCCATCGGGACGCGGGACATGGACTCCACGCCGCCCGCGAGGACCAGGTCCTCCCAGCCGGAGCGGACCTTGGCGGCGGCCAGGTTGACGGCCTCCAGGCCGGAGGCGCAGAAGCGGTTCTCCTGTACGCCGGCCACCGTGTCCGGGAGTCCCGCGGCGATGGCCGCGATCCGGGCGATGTCGGAGCCCTGGTCGCCGACCGGGCCGACGACGCCGAGCACGATGTCGTCGATGGTGGCGGGGTCCAGGCCGGGGTTGCGCTCGCGCAGGGCGTTGATCAGGCCGACGACCAGGTCGATCGGCTTGGTGCCGTGCAGGGCGCCGTTGGCCTTGCCGCGGCCGCGCGGCGTGCGGATCGCGTCGTATACGTACGCTTCGGTGCTCACTGGTCAAGCCTTTCGGGGAGAGGTCGTGCGTTAGCCGAGGAGGGAGCGGCCGATGATCTCTTTCATGATCTCGGTCGTGCCGCCGTAGATGGTCTGGATACGGCCGTCGATGAAGGCCCGTGCGACCCGGTATTCGCTCATGTACCCGTAGCCGCCGTGCAGTTGCAGGCAGCGGTCGGCGACCCGCTTCTGGAGCTCGGTCGCCCACCACTTGGCCATCGAGGCGTGCACGTGGTCCAGCTCGCCGTTGGAGTGGTCGACGATGCAGCGGTCCAGGAAGGCGCGGGTGACGGCGCATTCGGTGGCCATCTCCGCTATCTCGA
The DNA here is from genome assembly GCF_042752335.1 of Streptomyces sp. NPDC059355. NCBI lineage: Bacteria > Bacillati > Actinomycetota > Actinomycetes > Kitasatosporales > Streptomycetaceae > Streptomyces > Streptomyces sp. NPDC059355. The sequence continues at coordinate 65,043 of NZ_JBHYXN010000008.1, forward strand.
AGCGGATGTGCTGGAGCTTGGAGAGCGGCCGCCCGAAGGCCTCGCGCTCCTTCACGTAGGTGGTGGTGATCTCCAGCAGGTGCTCGGCGGCGGCGATGCCGGCCATCGCGATGCCCATCCGCTCCTGCGCGAGATTGGTCATCAGGTGGACGAAGGCCCCGTTCAGCTCGCCGAGCAGGTTCTCCTTGGGGACGCGCACGTCGTGGAAGAACAGCTCGGCGGTGTCCTGCGCCTTCTGGCCGATCTTGTCGAGGTTGCGGCCGCGTTCGAAGCCCTCCGTGCCCCGCTCGACCACCAGCAGCGACAGGCCGTGCGCGCCGCCCTCCGGGGTGGTCTTCGCGACGACGACCACCAGGTCGGCCAGGATGCCGTTGGAGATGAAGGTCTTCGAGCCGTTCAGCACCCAGTGGTCGCCCCGGTCCTCGGCGCTGGTCCGGATCCCCTGGAGGTCGGAGCCCGCGCCCGGTTCGGTCATCGCGATGGCGGTGATGGTCTCGCCGGAGCAGAAGCCCGGCAGCCAGCGCCGCTTCTGCTCCTCGGTGGCGAGCGAGGTCAGGTACGGGCCGATGATGTCGTTGTGCAGGCCGATCGCGAGCCCGGCCGCCCCGGCCCGGGTGAACTCCTCGGCGATCACGGCGGCGTAGCGGAAGTCGGTGTTCCCGCCGCCCCCGTACTCCTCCGGGACGGCCAGGCCCAGCAGGCCCTGCCGGCCGGCGGCGCGCCAGGCCTCGCGGCTGACGATCCCGTCCTTCTCCCACTGCTCGTAGTGCGGCAGCACCTCCTTGGTGAGGAAGGTGCGTACGGTCTCGCGGAACGCCTCGTGGTCGGCGTCGAAGATGCGGCGTTGCATCGGGGCCCCCTAGAGCCAGCTCTTGACGGTTTCGATCAGCCGGGCCGGCTCGGCTCCGACGGGTGTGACGTTGAGCATGGTGACGCCCGCCTCCCGGAAGGCCTCGACCCGCTCGCGTACGTAGCCCTTCGGCCCGCACAGCGTCATGAGCTCGCAGAACTCGTCCGGGACGGCGGCCGCGGCGTCGCGCTTGCGGCCGGAGAGGTAGAGCTCCTGGATCTTCCGGGCCTCCTCCCCGTACCCGTAGGCGACGGCGAGGTCGTTGTAGAAGTTCTTGCCGACCGCGCCCATCCCGCCGACGTACAGGGCGATCTGCGGGCGTGCGAGGTCCCGTACGGCGGCGGCGTCCTCGCCGATCGCGAGCAGTCCGCCCGCCACGGTCTGCAGCGGGCCGAGCTCCGGGGAGCGCAGGGCGGCGCCCTCGGCGAGGGCGCTCCCCCACACCGCGTGGGCCTTCTCCGGCAGGAACAGGGTGGGCAGCCAGCCGTCGGCGATCTCGGCGGTCATCCGCACGTTGGCGGGACCGAGCGAGGCGATGTAGACGGGGACCGCGTCGCGGACCGGCCGGGTGAGGATCTTCAGCGGCTTGCCGTGACGGCCGCCCTTCTCGGGCGGCAGCGGCATGTCGGTGATGCCGTGGTGGTCGATCGTCTCGCGGCGCCAGATCCGGCGGCACAGCTCGACGGTCTCGCGGGTCCGGCCGATCGGCTTGTCGTACGGCTTCCCGTGCCAGCCCTCGACGACCTGCGGGCCCGAGGCGCCCAGGCCCAGCAGCGCCCGGCCTCCGGAGATCGCGTCCAGTCCGGCGGCGGTCTGGGCGACGAGGGCCGGGGTGCGCGAGTAGACGTTGAGGATGGCCGAGCCGATCTTCATCCGCTCGGTGCGGGCGGCGAGGTAGCCCATGATCGTCGGGGAGTCGAAGCCCCAGGCCTCGGCGACCCACACGGCGTCGAGCCCGGCCGCCTCCAGCGCCGCGGCCTCGTCGGCGGCCCGGCGCGGGTCCCCGGCGTAGTCGAGCATCATGGACAGTTCCATCAGACCTCTTTCGGGAGCAGGGCCGGTACGTCCCAGTCGCGGGCCACGGATTCGGTGTGAGCGCCCGGCAGTGCGGGGCCGGCGGCGACCGCGGCCGGGGTGGCCGAGAACCGGGGCGCGGGGGCGGGCTGGGTGATCCCGCCGAAGTCGGTGAAGGTGCCGCGGGCGGCGAGGTGCGGGTGGAGCGGCGCCTCGCGCAGGGACAGTACGGGCGCCACGCAGGCGTCGGAGCCCTCGAACACCGCCGTCCACTCCTCCCTCGTACGGGACTTGAAGCGGGCGGCGACCGCCTCGCGGAGCTCGCCCCAGCGGGCCAGGTCCTTGCGGGCCGGGGCCTGGCCCTCGATGCCGAGCAGCTCGACGAAGGTGTCGTAGAACTGCTGCTCCAGCGCGCCGACCGCCATGTACCCGCCGTCGGAGGTCTCGTACGTGCCGTAGAACGGGCAGCCGCCGTCGAGGAGGTTGGCCCCGCGCCGGTCCTGCCAGCCGCCGGCCGCCATCATGCCGTGGATCATGGCCGTGAGGTGGGCGGTGCCGTCGACGATGGCCGCGTCGACGACCTGGCCGGTGCCGCCGGGGGTGCGGGCGTGCCGGAGGGCGGCGAGCACGCCGATCACCAGGTAGAGCGAGCCGCCCGCGTAGTCCCCGACGAGGTTGGCGGGGACGGCAGGCGGCTCGCCCGGGTTCCCGATCATGCCGAGGGCGCCGGTGACGGCGATGTACGCGATGTCGTGCCCGGCGGTGTGGGCGAGCGGCCCGTCCTGGCCCCAGCCGGTCATCCGGCCGTAGACGAGCTTCGGGTTGCGGGCGTGGCATTCGGCGGGGCCGACGCCGAGCCGCTCGGCGACTTGGGGCCGGAACCCCTCGATGAGCACGTCGGCCCGCTCGACGAGGTCCAGTACGCGGGCCGGGCCCTCGGCGGACTTCAGGTCGACCAGGACGGAGCGCTTGCCGCGGTTGGTGACGTCGTACGCGGGGTCGACCGCGAGCCCGCCGCCGCCGGGCCGGTCCACCCGTACGACGTCCGCCCCCAGGTCGGCGAGGAGCATGGCGGCGAACGGGCCGGGGCCGATGCCCGCCAGTTCGACGACGCGCACGCCCGCGAGCGGGCCGCGGCCGCCGCCGGGCCCGGCCGGCCCGACCGGCCCGCCGGGCACGTTCCCTGTCACTGCCATCGAGCCCCCAGCGTCCGTAGCATCCGTGGCGCGCCATTGTGTGACACAACTGATGTAACACCAGTGATGCTAGGAACGCGCCCCACTCAGCACAAGAGCAACCGCTTAGCCGGTTGACTCGTTTCGCACGTCCGGGCCCGCGTCAGGCCCCGCCTCGAGCCGTGCGTCGAGTTCCTTGAGGTGCCGCTTGAGGGCCACCGTCCGGTAGCTCTCCTCCACCCACTCGCACAGCACGTCGAGGGCCGGCGCCCCCTTCTCCCCCAGCGGCACGAAGACCCAGCCGGCCCTCCCCAGCCCGTACCCGGTCGGCTCCGCCCCGGGCGCGGTCATGGCGTGGCCGTGGAGCGCCTCGTCCTTGAGCTTCACGGAGAGCCCGGGCGCCCGCGGGCCGTCGACACTGCCCAGGAACACGAAGATCTTCTTGTTGACCTTCACGACGCAGTCCTCGGGCCCCCACGGAAACTCCATCACGGCCTCCGGCAGCTCCTGGGCGAACTCCCGCACCGCCTCCCACTTGCGCACCGCAGCCTTCATCGACGCCTCCCGTCACCACAGCCGCCCGCTCGCACGGACACTCGACCCTCACGCTAGCGCCGCCCCCCGACACGGACCGGGAAGCGGACCACTGCCTCCTCGCGGGCGCCGTCGAGATCCGGCCACCGGCGCCCTCGGCGCCATCGGTGACCGGAATCGGAATGACGGCGACATCAGCCCCGCCGTCGGCTTTTTCGGGGCCTACCCGGACAACTGGCCAGAGAACATGAAACGCCTGATCACAGCAGCCAGAGGTGATTTCCGTGCCGCTTTCGAGACTCGTTCCGCAGGCGCGGGAATGAGCGCGGGGGGACGTTAAGCGGAAGCTCAGGAGCTATGTAATCTGAGCGGGCTTTCAGCCCTGGCCAAGGGCTCACGAAACATGGGGGGGCTCGGTGTCCTACCGCCGACTCGCAGCATCCGCCGCCGTCTTCGCGGCCGGCATTTCTCTCATACCGGGCATGGCCCACGCGGCCGGCACCGACTCCGGCGATGCCCAGGGCATCAGCAAGCCCGACCTGGCACAGGCCGGCCTGAAGAACACCGCCAAGTTCTCCAGCCCGGCCGACCGGTCGATCCGGCAGAGCGCACCGGTCCCCAAGAGCAAGCTCGCCGCCGCCCCCATGGCGGAGACCGCCGGCGCCGCCAACCCGACGCTCGCGGTCGGCCTGGACGCCTTCGCCATGAGCGCGCACGGGATCGCCGTGGACAGCTCCATCACCAGCGCGGCCACCCCGCTCGACGTGAGCATCGCCTGGGGCGACGGGGCCGTCACCACCGCCTCCGCCTCCGGCACCCAGGTCGTGGAGTCGGAGCACACCTACGCGGAGCTCGGCACCTACACCGTCAAGGTCACCGTGACGGACAAGGCCGCCAACACCGTGGTCACCAACGAGGTGGCCGTCACGACCGAGGGTTCGGACTACACCCCGTACGGCCCGACCCGCCTGCTGGACACCCGCAACGGCACCGGCGCCGCGAAGGCCGCCAAGGTCGCCCCGTACAGCTCGGCGCACCTGAAGATCGGCGGGAACGGCTCCATCCCGGCCGGCGTGACCGCGGTCGTCCTCAACGTCACCGTGACCGGCGCCACCAGCGGCGGCCACGTCACCGCCTTCGCCGACGGCGACGACAAGCCGAGCACCTCGAACGTCAACTTCGTCCCCGGCCAGACCGTCCCGAACCTGGTCATCGTGCCGGTCGGCGAGAACGGCTACGTCAACCTGTACAATGGCGGCTGGGAGTCGGTCGACCTCATCGCCGACGTCACCGGCTACTTCACGCAGACCGCCTCCAGCGGCTACACCCCGCTGGCGCCGCAGCGCTTCGTCGACACCCGCAGCGGCACCGGCACCGCCAAGGGCCAGCTCGCCGGCTACGGGTCCTTCAGCACCCAGATCACCGGCCTCGGCAAGGTGCCGGCCTCCGGCGTCACCGCCGTCGCGCTCAACGTGACCGTCACGGGCCCGAAGAGCGACGGCCACCTGACCGTCTACCCGAGCGGGCAGTCGGCCCCGACCGCCTCGAACGTGAACTTCACGACGGGCCAGACCATCGCCAACTCGGTGATCGTCCCCGTCGGCCCCGACGGCAAGATCAGCCTCCGCAACGGCGGCTGGAACCCGGCCGACGTCATCGTCGACGTCGTCGGCTACTACAGCCCGCAGAGCAAGGGCTCCTACGTGCCGTTCATGCCGATGCGCATGCTCGACACCCGCGACCCCGAGAGCCCGGTCCACGGCCCCGTGGGCGGACGCGACTTCATCCACGCGGAGATGTCCGCGCCCGGTGACGGCGCCACCGGGTTCGTGCTGAACACCACGGTGACCAACACCAAGGACAGCGGGTTCCTCGCCGTGGCCCCCGACCCGAACACGCAGGACGCCTACGACCAGGGCACGGCGAGCCAGCCGAACCCGCCCGGCTCCTCCACCCTGAACTGGACGACCGGCAAGACCGTCCCGAACCTCGTCCAGGCGAGCACCGGCTCCACCGGCGTCGTCGACTTCTGGAACCAGAGCGACGGCGACACCGACCTCATCGTCGACATCTTCGGCATGTACCAGGAGAACTGAGGCGCGGCGCCCCGCGCCGATCGCAGCGCCCCGGAACGGCCCCCCAGGCCGCCTCCGGGGCGCTGTTCTGCATACGGGCCGTGCGGGTTAGCCTCAGCCTCCGACAGGAGTGGGAGGAGCCGTGGTGAACGAAGAGGTTCGACAGGCCGACGGGGCCGCAGGACGCGAACCGGCAGGCGCACGCGAACGGGCCTATGACGTGGTGCTCTTCGGTGCGACCGGCTTCGTCGGCGCCCTCACCGCCGAGTACCTCGCCGCGCATGCCCCCGCCGGCTGCCGGTGGGCCCTCGCGGGGCGCGACCTCGGGAAGCTGGAGCGGCTGCGCGAGCGGCTGACCGCCCTCGATCCCGGCTGCGCCTCGCTGCCGCTGCTGCGCGCGGACGCCGGGGACGCGTCGGCCGTACGGGAACTGGCCGCCTCCACCCGGGTCCTGGCCACGACCGTCGGACCGTACGTGCTGTACGGGGCGGAGCTGGTCGCCGCCTGCGCGGCGGCGGGCACGGACTACGTGGACCTCACCGGCGAGCCGGAGTTCGTGGACCGGATGTACGTCGAGCACGACACCCGGGCCAGGGAGAGCGGCGCGCGGCTGGTGCACGCCTGCGGCTTCGACTCGATCCCGGCCGACCTCGGCGCGTACTTCACCGTGGGGCAGCTGCCGGAGGGCGTCCCGCTGCGGGTGGACGGGTTCATGCGCTCCAACGCGGCCTTCTCCGGCGGGACCCTGGCCTCCGCACTGACCGCCATGGGCCGCGGACCGCAGACCCTGGCGGCGGCGCAGGAGCGGCGGCTGCACGAGCCCCGGCTCCTGGACCGGCGCGTACGGGGACCCCTGGGCGCACCGCGGTTCAGCCGGGAGACCGGCACGTGGGCGCTGCCGCTGCCGACCCTGGACCACCGGATCGTGACCCGATCGGCGGCCGCGCTGGAGCGGTACGGGCCGGACTTCCGCTATCGGCAGTACGCCTCGGTGAAGCACCTACCGGTCGCAGTGGGCGGTGCGGCGGCGGTCGGCGGAGCGGTGGCCCTGGCGCAGCTCCCGGCGGCGCGGCGATGGCTGATGAGCTGCTGGGAGCCGGGCCGGGGTCCGGACGCGGAGCGGCGGGCGCGCAGCTGGTTCACGGTGCGCTTCGTGGGCGAGGGCGGCGGCCGCCGCGTGTTCACCGAGGTCTCGGGCGGCGACCCGGGCTACGGGGAGACCGCCAAGATGCTGGCGGAGTCGGCGCTGTGCCTCGCGTACGACGCCCTGCCGGAGCGGGCCGGCCAGCTCACCACGGCGGTGGCGATGGGCGACGCCCTGCTCGACCGGCTCCAGAAGGCGGGGATCCGCTTCCGGGTGGCCGCCGCTCGCTGAACCGGCCGCCGGTCAGGAGGCTTCGCGCAGGGCCCGCCGGCAGAGGGAGTCGGCGTGCCGGGTGGACTCGGGGATCCGGAAGCGCGGGCTCAGCGCGAGGGCGTGGGCGCAGGCGGTGTCGAGCGAGATCCGGTGGCCCACGGAGACGTACACCGGCTTGATCCCGTCCTGCGTGCGCAGCGCCCGCCCGACGACGGCGCCGTCGGCCGCGACCAGCGGGGCGGCGTCGCCGCGCCGGGCCCCGGGCTCCTCGTACGTGAACGTGAACGGGTTCTTCGCGACGCCCATGCTCGGCAGTCCGGTGACGACCCCGAGGTGGCAGGCGAGGCCGAAGCCGCGGGGGTGGGCCAGCCCGTAGCCGTCGCAGACGACCAGGTCGGGGGCGGCGGTGAGCGAGTCGAGAGCGGCCAGCACGGTGGGCAGCTCACGGAAGGCGAGGAGCCCGGGCACGTACGGGAAGCTGACGCGCCCGACGGCCGTCGCCTCCTCGACGACCTCCAGGGTGGCGGCGTCGAGGACGACGGCCGCGGCGGCGACGAGGTCGCGCTCGTCGTCGTAGGCGACGTCCACGCCCGCGACCAGCCCGCGCCCGGGCGGCGGACCGGCCTCGTCGAGCACCACGGTCCTACGCAGTTCGTCCTGTATCGCCCGGGCCTCGGCCTCATCGGCGGGGGTCTTCGCACTCGTCATGATGGTGCGAGAGTAGCCTGGCGATCATGTTCGTCATGGAGCTCACGTACACCGCACCCATCGAAGCCGTCGAAGACGAGCTGGACGCCCACATCGCGTGGCTGGACGGTTATTACGCCTCGGGCGTCTTCCTCGCCTCGGGTCGCAAGGTCCCGCGCGAGGGCGGCATCATCCTGGCGGCGGGCGTCTCCCGCACGGAGATCGAGCGCATCGCGGCGGAGGACCCCTTCACCGTGGCCGGCGTATGCGAGTACCGCATCACGGAGTTCCTCGCGACGAAGACGTCGGGGGACTTGGAGAACGTACGGGAGAACCCGGTGGTTTAGGGGGCGGGGGCTTCGGGGGCTGGACCTTCGGCTCGGGGTCGGGCGGGCGGGGCGGGACTCATGCGCTCGGGGTCGGTGGTGTGTCCGGGGGCGTCCCGTCAGTCCACTGTCCTTCCGTGTCGGGTCGGTCCGTCAAGGGCGCTCCCTGCGGTCGCGTCGCTGCGCGATGGCCTTCGGCCACCCTTGACCGACCGCCCCGCCCCGGAATGCCATAAGACTGCCGGGAAGCCCCCGAAGGAATGGCCGGGGGTTTACCGGGCAGGAACGGGCCCTCAGCGAAGCCGATCGGCGCCTCCTGCCCATCAGCACGACCAGAGGGCGTCATCAGCAGTCATCCGCACCTCGGTGGGCCCCAACCTGCACCGGATGACGATGGGATGACCATCCCCCACCGGTTCGCGACGGATCGCTACGCGCTTCTCCCGGCATGGCGTCCGACGACCGTCCGGGGCTGGACATGAACCGCCCACGCACCGGGACGGACCTCCCTGGCGACGCGACTGCAGGTGACGGTCAGTCGCGGATGAGGAGGACGACGCATCCGACCACGGCTCCCAGGACCAGTCCGAGAACGGAGTAGCGGGGACGCGACTCGCGGAGGACGGGGAGGAGGTGGTCGACGGAGAAGCGGCCCGGTCCGGTGAGCGTGAGGGCGATGACGGCCGCGAAGAGCACGGACTCCAGTTCCACGCCCTTGGGGGCGAAGAAGGTGTTCAAGCCCCGAACGGCCAGGATGTTGATGAGGGTTCCGGTCAAAGCCGCGCCGGCGAGCGGCGTGAGCAGGCCGAGGGCGAGCCCCAGGCCACCCAGGGTCTCGGAGAGACCGGCGATGACCGCCATGGCGTCCCCGGCGGGATACCCGCTCATCGAGAAGCCCTTGCCGGTGGCCGAGAGGCCCGGGCCTTTGAACCAGCCGAAGAGCTTCTGCGTACCGTGACCGGCCATGGTGAGGCCGACGACGAGCCGGAGTACGAGCAGGCCGATGTCGTGGGTCACCGTGGTGGCGGAGGTGACGCCGAAGATCGTACGGTCCCGCCGGGCGTACGCCATGAACGTCCGTTCCTTCCGTCGCCGGTGAGCGACGGCCACCCTATGACGCTCCACTGCAACGACCGGGCCGCAACGTCGTCACCCCTCGTCGTCGACCCGTTCGGCCGCAAACAACCACGCCCGGCCCCAGACGACCGCCGGACGCCATGCCGAGAGGAGCGCGTAGCGATCTGACGCGCCCCTGGTCATGGCCGGGGATGGTGGTACCGGGACGGGAACAGGACCGGCCAAGGCCGCCGATCGGCATCGCTGAGGGCCCGTCCCTGAACATGAACCTCCCGGCCATCCTTCGGGGGCTTCCCGGCAGTCTTATGGCATTCCGGGGCGGGGCGGTCGGTCAAGGGTGGAGCGCAGCGACATCGCGGAGCGACGCGAACGAAGTGAGCGCCCTTGACGGACCGACCCGACACGGAAGGACAGTGGACTGACGGGACGCCCCCGAACACCATCCCGACCCCGAGCACACGAGCCCCGCCCCCGAAGCCCCCGCCCCCATCAGCCTCACACCCCCTCCAGCCTTCCCACCCGCCCCTTCTCCCCCGCCGCCCAGCAGCCGCCGTCGCTCGCGCAGTCGACCGTGTCGAACGAGCCCGGGGTCAGCGGCCGCCACGTCCTGCCGGCGTCCGTCGTGACGTCCGTGCCCGTCGGCCCCACCGCCAGGGCCGCCGTGCGCAGGTGCGGGAGCCAGGCCGCGCCCGAGCGGTACGCGGGCGGCGGGTTCGGAGCCGGGCGCCAGGTGCGGCCCGCGTCCGCCGATACCGCGGCGGCCTGCGGGGAGGCCTCGCCGGTGCGGTAGTCGCCGCCGACCGCGAGGCCCGCCGTACGGTCGCGGAAGGCCAGCGCGAAGACCCCCTTGGCCGGGTCCCCCGCCGGGATGCCCGATTCGGCGACCCGCCAGGTGCGGCCGCGATCCGCCGAGTGCAGGATCCGGGCGGTCGCGCCGCCGCCCGTGGCCAGCCAGGCGTCGCGCGGCCCGGCGTTCACCAGGCACTGGCCACTGGCCGCGAAGCCCGCCTCGCCCGGCAGGGCGTCCGGCATCCCCGCGCTCGGCAGCACCGCCCAGTTCCGGCCGCCGTCGTCCGTCGACAGGATCCGGAACTTGCCGTCCACCGGGTCGCTCATGGCCAGCCCGTGCCGGGAGTCGAAGAAGGTGAGACAGTCGTAGAAAGCCCGCGGGTCGGGGTTGCGGAAGGCCTCGGTCCAGGTGGCACCGCCGTCCTCGGTGCGCAGCACCCGCGAAGCCTCGCCCTCCCCGATGGACAGGGCCACCGCGCGCCGCGCGTCGAAGGCCTCGATGTCGCGCAGTTCCAGGCCCTCCGCGACCGCGCCCGGCGGTGAGACGTCACGCCAGCTGCGGCCGCCGTCCATCGTGCGCAGCACCGTGCCCTTGGTGCCGGCCACCCAGGCCGTGGAGCGGCTGACCGCCGCCAGCCCGCGGAACCGGGCGTCCTTCCCGGTGTCCTTCAGCGCCCAGCCCACGCTCTTGCCCCGTAACCCCTGCACGTCGCCCAGGTCCTCCGCGTGTGCCGGGGCGGCCAGCAGACCCACCGCCAAAGCCGCCGCGCACATGCCAACTCCCAGAAGTCTCATGGCGCCGGAAGCTAATGCACGCCGGATTCCGCGTCCAGGGTGCGTCCGTGCCCCCGCGTTCCTACGCTGAGGCCATGCCATCCAAGGAACCCAAGGCCTACGACGGCAAGCGCATCACCGTCACCTACGACACCGGGCGGTGCCTCCACGCCGCCGAATGCGTGCACGGGCTCCCCGAGGTGTTCGACTCGGGGAAGCGTCCGTGGGTACAGCCGGACGGCGCCGAGCCGGAGCGGGTCGCGGAGGTGATCCGCCGGTGCCCCTCGGGTGCGCTCCAGTACCGGCTCGCCGACGAGGGGCCCGCCGAGGAGCCGGACCGGCCGACCACGGTCGTACGGTCGCCCGCCGGGCAGCTCGTCATGCGCGGCGATCTGCGCGTGACGACCCCCGAGGGGACCGTCCGACGGGAGACCAGGGCCATGCTTTGCGCCTGTGGAGTGAGCGGGAACCAGCCGTTCTGCGACCACTCCGGGGCATGCGGCAACGACTGAGACCCCTTCACCCACACCCCTCCACCCGTCACTCTGTGCGATCAAACGGACGCGTTCCAGCCAATCGGTGACACAGCTCACGTCAGTTCGCATGCACGGATTTGCCGATTCCGGCGTCTATCCGGTTGTCGGGCTTCACCCCATGCCCGGCAGGAGATCCGCCGCAAGGGAGCGAGCCTTGATCACTGTTATCGAGCAGGCCGTGCAGGCCCGTCTGGTCGCCACCGCCCCGAAGGTCGAGACCGTACCCGTCACGCTCGGCTACGACCGTGCGGATCCCTTCGCCGTGCGCATGGCCTTCCCCGCTCCCGCCACCCTGGAAGGCGTCGAGGTTTCGTGGACCTTCGCCCGCGAGCTCCTCGAATCGGGGCTGGACGGCCCTACGGGGTGGGGCGACGTGCGGGTGCGGCCGTACGACATCGACCGGACCACCATCGAGTTCCACGCGCCCGAGGGCGTGGCGATCGTGCTGATGCTGACGGCCGAGCTGCACCGGTTCCTGGAGCGTGCCGCGACGATCGTGCCGCCGGGTCTGGAGCACCTGTACCTCGACATGGACCACAGCCTGGCCGAGCTGATGCGCGACCCGCACTGAATCCGGATCTCCCGCCCTCCCGCGGTTAATTCGTTTGCGGGCGGCTCCCGGCCGCCCGTAGCTTCGCAGACGCCCCACTGCCGTCGAAACGGAGCAGGACGTTGCTCTTCTGAGGTCCGAGACACCGACCGATCCCACTGATCCCGCCGATCCGACCCGTTCCGCGTCGGATCCGACCGTCGGCTGTCTCCCCGCGTTGCACGCACCACTCACGCAACCTGGAGGCCTCCATGAGCCATACCCCTGCATTCATCACCTGCTCCGCCCTTTCCTTCGGCTGGCCCGACGGAACTCCCGTCTTCGAGGACTTCCAGCTGGCCGTCGGCCCCGGCCGTACCGGCCTGATCGGAGCCAACGGCTGCGGGAAGTCCACCCTGCTGAAGCTCATCGCGAGTGAACTGACGCCGTCCGAGGGCCAGTTGTCCGTGGCCGGCACCCTCGGACACCTCCCGCAGAACGTCACCCTCGACACCGCCCTGCGCGTCGACGAGGCACTCGGCATCCGCACCACCCGCGCCGCCCTGCACGCCATCGAGGCGGGCGAGGCCACCGAGGCGAACTTCTCCGCGGTGGGCGACGACTGGGACGTCGAGGAGCGGGCCCTGGCCACCCTCGACCAGCTCGGCCTCGCCCGGATCGGCCTGGACCGCACGGTCGGCGAACTGTCCGGCGGCGAGTGCGTGTTGCTGCGCCTCGCCGCGCTGCTGCTCGCCCGCCCCGACGTCCTGCTGCTGGACGAGCCGACGAACAACCTGGACCTGCGGGCCCGGCGCCGGCTGTACGCGGCGGTCGAGTCCTGGTCCGGGGTGATGCTCCTGGTCAGTCACGACCGCGAGCTGCTGGAGCGGGTCGACCAGATCGCCGACCTGCACGACGGCGAAGTCCGCTGGTACGGAGGGAACTTCTCGGCGTACGAGGAGCAGCTCGCCACCGAGCAGGACGCGGCCGAGCGGATGGTCCGGGTCGCGGAGGCCGACGTACAGCGGCAGAAGCGGGAACTGTCCGACGCCCACATGAAGTTGGCACGGCGCAAACGGTACGGCCAGAAGATGTACGACACGAAGCGCGAGCCGAAGATCGTCATGGGTGCCCGCAAGCGCGCGGCGCAGGAGTCGGCCGGCAAGCACCGCATCATGCACGCGGAGAAGCTGGCGCAGGCGAAGGAGCGGCTGGACCAGGCGGCGGAGGCCGTCCGGGACGACGACGAGATCCGGATCAAGCTGCCGGCCACGCAGGTCCCGCCGGGCCGCCGGGTCCTGACCTTGAGCGACGTGCACCTGGCGCACGGAGCCCGGGTCGCGGGCGAGTGGGAGCTGCGCGGTCCGGAGCGGATCGCCCTGGTGGGACGCAACGGCTCGGGCAAGACGACCCTGCTTCGCACGGTCGCGGGGGCGCTCGCACCGGTGTCCGGGGAGGCGATCACGCACGTGCCGACGCGGTTCCTGCCGCAGCGGCTGGACGTGCTCGACGAGAGCCGGTCGGTGGTGGAGAACGTGGCCCGGTTCGCCCCGCAGGCCTCGAACAACCTGATCCGGGCGCGGCTCGCGCACTTCCTGCTCCGGGGTGCCCGGGCGGACCGGCCGGCCGGCACCCTGTCGGGCGGCGAGCGGTTCCGGGCGGCGCTGGCGGCGCTGCTGCTGGCCGAGCCGGCCCCGCAGCTGCTGATGCTGGACGAGCCGACGAACAACCTCGACCTGGCGAGCGCACGCCAGCTCACGGACGCGCTGGAGTCGTACGAGGGCGCGCTGCTGGTGGCCAGCCACGACGTGCCGTTCCTGGAGTCGATCGGGATCACCCGGTGGCTGCTGCTCGACGGCGAGCTGAAGCCGACCACGGCCGAGGAGGTGCGCGAGGCCCTCTGGCACGAGTGAGCCCGCGGCCGACCGCGCGGCCGGCTCCACCGCCGCGATGCCCGTCCGGACGGCGACAGCCGTCAAGGCGGGCGTCGCGGGCCACCTGCCGGGGCGACTTTCGTCCCGCCGGGCCCTTTCCGCACGCCTTCAAACTGCGCAGATAACCGGACGTAACCGGACATATGAACGTCTGGGGCTTGGCTGGCCCTCACGCTCCGCTTAACCTACGGGTTCGTAGGCTACGGAACCGTAGGTATCTCGCTTTGTCCCCAGGAGCACCCGTGACAATCACCTCTCCCCACCTCGGCAGCTCGGAGGCGTGGACCGACGCCAAGCTGCTGTTCGCGCTGGAAGAGGTGGTCGAGAAGGAACTCAACCGCCACCTGAAGGTCACCAAGGACTGGATGCCCCACGAGTACGTCCCGTGGAGCGACGGCCGGAACTTCCCGGGCTTCTTCGAGGACGGCGAGGCCTGGGACCCTCAGCAGTCCAAGGTCACCGACATCGGCAAGATCGCGCTGGTCGTGAACCTGCTGACCGAGGACAACCTCCCCAGCTACCACCACGAGATCGCCACGCTCTTCGGCCGCAACGGCGCCTGGGGCACGTGGGTGCACCGCTGGACGGCCGAGGAGGGCCGCCACGGCATCGTGATGCGCGACTACCTGCTGGCCTCGCGCGCCGTGGACCCGGACAAGCTGGAAGCGTTCCGCATGCAGCACATGTCGGAGGGCTTCGAGTCCGACAACCGGCACTCGATGCTGCACTCGGTGGCGTACGTGGCCTTCCAGGAGCTCGCCACCCGCATCTCGCACCGCAACACCGGCCACCAGTCCGGTGACCCGGTCTGCGACCGGATGCTGGCCCGCATCGCGCAGGACGAGAACCTGCACATGGTCTTCTACCGCAACCTGCTGGGCGCGGCCTTCGAGATCGCCCCGGACCTGACGATGCAGGCCGTGCGGGACGTCGTGGTCAACTTCCGGATGCCCGGACACGGCATGCCCGGCTTCGAGCGGATGGCCGCGCAGATGGCGATCGGCGGGGTCTACAACCTGCGGATCCACCACGACGACGTGCTGAGCCCCGTGATCCGCTTCCTGAAGATCATGGACATCGACGGCCTCGGCCCCGAGGGCCTGCAGGCCCAGGAGGAGCTCGGGCTCTTCATGAACGGCCTGGACTCCGAGGCCCGCAAGTTCGACGAGCGCCTGGCCGCCCGCGCCGCGCGCATCGCGGCCCGCAAGGCCTGACCGACTCGCACGGCCTGACCGGCCCGCAACGCCTTGAGACCCTGGCATGGCCCCCGCCCTGCCAGGGTTTCGTGTTGTCCGGGGATGACGGCCCGGCGGTGGCGGGCCCGGTCAGCCGCGCGGGCGCAGGGCGAGGCGCTCCGACTCCGAGAGGCCGCCCCAGACGCCGAAGCGCTCGTCATTGGCCAGGGCGTACTCCAGGCATGCCGTGCGGCCCTCGCACGCCCCGCACAGCCGCTTCGCGTCCCGCAGGGACGAGCCCGGCTCCGGGAAGAAGAAGCCCGGCCCCGTCTGGGCGCAGAGGGCGAGGTCGTACCAGGCGGGCGCAGCGGTGGTGGCGGTGGTGGTGGCGGTGTTCATCGACATGCCGGAGATACTCATCGGCGCCGATGGACGTCCGATCAACGCCTGATCAACACCGCTCCGCTACCGGCCGCGCGGCCTCAGGCACCCGGTACGGGAGCACTGGCGATGACCGCGAACCGTGCGCCGTAGGGGTCCGCCAGCTTCGCGAAGCGGCCGACGCCCTCCATCGACACCGGCGACAGCCGGACCTTGCCGCCCGACTGCTCCGCCGCGGCCGCCGTCACATCGCAGTCGTCGACCTCGAAGTACGGGGTCCAGTAGGGCCGTTCGGCGTCTTCCACCGGGTCGGTCCCGATCGGGACCAGGCCGCCGAAGGCCGCCGCGTCGGGCGTGCCCGCCGCCTTGACCACGGTGTACGAGCCGCCCTCGAAGGGCATCTCGCCGATCTCCCAGCCGAAGACGGAGCCGTAGAAGGCCGCGGCCGCCGGCACGTCGTCCGTGTACAGCTCGGTCCAGCACAGGCTGCCGACGTCGGTCACCACGCCGAGGCCTTCGATCCGGCCCGGCTGCCAGACGGAGAACGTGACCCCCGCCGGATCGGCGAAGATCGCCATCCTGCCGAGCCCCATGACGTCCCTGGGTTCGACCGCCACCGTGCCGCCCGCTGTGACCACGGCGGCCGCGGTGGCGGCCGCGTCGGCGGTCTGGAAGTAGAGCGTCCAGGCCGTCCGGACCGCCTCCGGCGCGACGGCCATGCCGCCGGCCGCGATCTTGCCGTCGAGCTGGAACATCGCGTATCCGCCGGCTTCCTCACCGCCCGGCCGGTAGTCCCAGCCGAACAGTCCGGTGTAGAACCCGGCGGCGCCGTCGAGGTCGGGCGTGCCGAGGTCGACCCAGTTCGGCGAGCCGTCTTTGTAGTCCGTCGTGAGCATGACCCGTACTCCTTCCGTCCTCCCTACGAGCATGGCACCCGCCACCGACAGCGCTCAGTCCTCGCCGTCCTCGTGCTTCGCGTCGTCGCGCTTCGCCCGGCTCGGCTGGACGCGTTTCGGTTCGCCCGGCATCTTCGGGTAGTCCGGCGGGTACGGCATGTCGCCCAGGCCGTGGTCGTGTTCGTGGCGGTCGGCCAGTTCCAGGGCCGCGTCCAGGGTGAAGGCGTGCCCGTCCATGTCCGCGTGAAGGTCGCCGAGTTCGGCGTAGCGCGCCGGCATCGTGGTGATGTCGAAGTCGCGGGGCTCGGCGGAGTCGATCTCGTCCCAGCGCAGCGGGGCCGAGACGGGGGCGTGCGGGCGCGGGCGCACGGAGTACGCGGAGGCGATCGTGCGGTCGCGGGCGGTCTGGTTGTAGTCGACGAAGATTCGCTCGCCGCGCTCCTCCTTCCACCACGCCGTGGTCACCTTGCCGGGCATCCGCTGTTCCAGCTCGCGGCCGATCGCGATCGCACAGCGCCGGACCTCGGTGAAGGTCCAGCGCGGTTCGATCGGGACGAAGACGTGCAGACCGCGCCCGCCGGAGGTCTTGGGCCAGCCGCGCAGGCCAAGGTCCTCCAGTACGTCGCGCAGCTCGTGGGCGCAGATCACCGCGTGGTGGTAGTCGGTGCCCGGCTGCGGGTCCAGGTCGATGCGCAGTTCGTCGGGCCGGTCGGTGTCCTCGCGCCGCACCGGCCAGGGGTGGAAGGTGAGACAGCCCAGGTTGGCGGCCCACAGCACGGCGGCCGGCTCGGTCGGGCAGATCTCGTCGGCCGAGCGCCCGCTGGGGAACTCGATGTGCGCGGTCGGGATCCAGTCGGGCAGGTTCTTCGGGGCGCGCTTCTGGAAGAAGGACTCTCCCCCGACCCCGTCGGGGTAGCGCTCCAGGGTGGTGGGCCGGTTGCGCAGGGCGCGCGTGATCCCGTCGGCCACGGAAAGGTAGTACCGCGCCACATCCAGCTTCGTCAGGCCCCGCTCGGGAAAGTAGACCTTGTCCGGGCTGGACAGCCGCACGGTCCGCCCGCCCGCGTCCAGCTCGATGGCATTACCGGATGCACCCATGTGCGCCACGGTAGGCGGCTCCCGCCCGGTGCGCATACCGGGCGCTTCGCGACGTACCACCGCAGAATCTAAGACATGGATCTGCCCGTGATGCCGCCCGTGAAGCCGATGCTCGCCAAGTCGGTGGCCAAGATCCCGCCGGGTATGCAGTACGAGGCGAAGTGGGACGGCTTCCGGGCCGTCGTGCACCGCGACGGCGACGAGGTGGAGATCGGCAGCCGCACCGGAAAGACCCTGACCCGGTACTTTCCCGAGCTGGTGACCGCCCTGAAGGAGAACCTGCCGGCCCGCTGCGTGGTGGACGGCGAGATCGTCATCGTGCACGGCGGGCGGCTGGACTTCGACCGGCTGACCGAGCGGATCCATCCCGCGCAGTCCCGTGTCGACATGCTGGCGCAGAAGACCCCCGCCAGCTTCGTCGCCTTCGATCTGCTCGCGCTCGGCGACGAAGGACTCCTCGACACCCCGCTCGCCGACCGCCGCAGCGCCCTCACCGATGCCCTGTCCACCGCTCGGCCCCCCGTTCACCTCGCGCCCGCGACCACCGACCCCGCGCTCGCGCAGGAGTGGTTCGAACGGTTCGAGGGCGCCGGGCTCGACGGGGTGGTCGCCAAACCGCTCGACCTCCCCTACCGGCCCGATGCCCGTCTCATGTTCAAGATCAAGCACGAGCGTACGGCCGATGCCGTGATCGCGGGTTTCCGTTTCCACAAGAGCGGTCCGATTGTCGGATCGCTGCTCCTGGGCCTGTACGACGCCCACGGCAGCCTCCAGCACGTGGGGGTGTGCGCCGCCTTCCCGATGAAGCGCCGCGCCGAGCTGGTGGACGAGCTCGCGCCGCTGCGGATGGACGACACCACCGGCCACCCGTGGGCCGCCTGGGCCGAGGGATCCGCGCACGAGAGCGCCCGGCTGCCCGGCGCGCAGAGCCGCTGGACCGGCAAGAAGGACCTCTCGTGGGTGCCGCTGCGCCCCGAGCGCGTCTGCGAGGTCGCCTACGACCACATGGAGGGCGACCGCTTCCGGCACACCGCCCAGTTCCGCCGCTGGCGGCCCGACCGCGATCCGGCGGGCTGCACGTACGCCCAGCTCGAGGAGGTCGTCGGCTACGACCTCGCCGAGGTCCTCGGCCCGACCGCCGGATCGTAGACCAGCCGCTCCCACTCCGCCCGGTCCGGCCCCGCCTCGTGCGGCGCGTACCCGGGCCGGGCCGCCAGCCAGCGCTCCACCCGCGCCCGCACCTGCGGGTCCGCGTACGCCCGCTCCGGCGGCTCGACCAGGTGGCGCACCCGCGCCCGGGCCCGCATCACCTCGGGGTCCTCCAGCGCGCACTCGAACAGCGCGGCCACCGCGCGCGCCGACGCGGTCCGCCGCCCGGCCCGCGTCGCGAACCGCTCCCCGATGGCCGCGTCGGCCACCACCTGGAAGTCGAACCACGGCTTCAGGGTCCGCACGGCCCAGGCGTGGTAGGCGGCGGCGAACCGCACCGACCCCGCGTCCTGGTCCGCCGTACGGGCCACCCTGCGGGCGGCCCAGAGCGCCAGCGAGGTGCCCTGTCCCAGGGTCGGATTGGTGTGCGTGATCGCGTCCCCGATCGGGACCAGTCCGGTCGCCACCGGCCCCCGCCCGTCGACCAGCGCGCTCCAGCGGTTGTCCAGGCTCGCCGTGGCCAGGACCCCGGACAGCGGTTCGGCTCCCAGGTCCAGCCAGGTCGCGCCGGGCGGAAAGGCCCGTGCGGCGGCCTCGAACACGGCGGGATCGCGCAGCGCGGAGCGGGTGGCGTCCCGGGTGTGGACGAACAGGGTCACCGCGAAGGCCCTGTTGTCGGCCGGGAAGACGGCGCACCCGGCGAACGTGCCGCCGGTCACCGCCCAGGGCCGGCGCGGACCCTCCTCCATGCCCTCCGGCAGCCGGTACCAGCGGCAGAAGTACGCCAGCCCCGTGCGGTGGCGCTCCACGACCGCCGGCCGGCAGCCCGCCGCGGGCAGCAGGCGTTCGACGCCGCCGCGCCGCCCGCCCGCGTCCACGACGAGGTCCCCCGCGTACGCACCGGCCGGCGTGATCACGCCCCTCACCCGTACGGCGGTACCCGTCGGCTCGGCCAGCAGCCCGGTCACCGGCTCCCCGTGGTGCATGACGGCCCCGGGCTCGGCGCGCAGGGCGGTGGCCAGAGCGCTCTCCAGCACGATGCGCCGGGCCTGGATCATCACCAGGTCCTCGTCTCCGGGCCGGGCCGGCGGGCGTACGTCGAACCAGTCCAGCTCGTGCCGCTCGCGGGCGCCCAGCCGCAGCATCTCCGCGTGGACGTCGGGCAGTTCCTGCCGCAGGACGGTACGGGCCGCGCCGAGCAGGGCATGCGGCTGCGTGGCCTGCGGGACACCCGGCCGGTGCCATCCGAAGAAGTCCCGGTCGAGCGCGGCGCCGGGTGCGCGCGTATCGCGTTCGAACAGTTCGGCGGTGTGTCCGTGGCGCGCGGCGAGCAGCGCGGTCGCCAGCCCTCCGACACCGCCGCCGATGACCAGCACATGTGCCATTGCGAGCCCCCCGAGCCTCTGAGCCGACGAACGGTACGAAGATCAGACCGCTCAGAGCCTGCACGGACCCGCCCCGGCCGAAACCCGCACAGGCGTCCGACGGACTAAGCCCCGCGGCCGGCCGCGCGGTGGGCTTCGAGGGCTCGCCGCCCCTCCTCCTCGATGAGGTCGGTGTTGATCGCCACGGCCGCACGCACCCCGGCCGCGGCGGCGCCGGCCAGCTTCTCCATGGGGTCGGCCACGTTCCCGGCGGCCCAGACGCCGCGCAGGGCGGTGGCCCCGCTCGCCGGATCCGCCTCCAGACAGGTGCCGATCGCCGCTCCGGCCCGCTCCACGGTGGCGACGGGCAGCCCGAGGCTCGCCGCCACCCCGGCGCGGGCGGTGAACCGCGGGGCCACCACCAAGGCCGTGCACGCGACGGCCGCCCCGTCGGCCAGGGTCACCCCGGCCAGCCGGTCGCCGTCGGCGTCGAGGCCGGTCACCTCGCCCTCCACCACCGGGATTCCGAGCGCGGACAGCAGCTCCCGGTCCTCGCCGGTGAGCCGCCAGGTGTGGGTCAGCAGGGTCACGCGGTCGGTCCAGTTCCGCCACATCTGCGCCTGGTGCACGGCGAGCGGCCCGGTGGCCAGCACGGCGACCGGCTCGTCGCGGACCTCCCAGCCGTGGCAGTACGGGCAGTGCAGCACGTCCCGCCCCCAGTGCTCCCGGAGCCCGGGCAGCTCCGGCAGCTCGTCGACCAGCCCGGTGGCGACGAGCAGCCGGCCGGCCCGTACGGCGGACCCGTCGGCGCACCGGACGGCGAAGCCGCCGCCCGGCAGCCGGTCGGCGGCGAGTGCGGTGCCGGCGGCGCCCGCCCGGATCTCGCCCCCGTACCCGGTGACCTCGGCCCGCCCCACGGCCAGCAGCTCCGCCGGGCTCGCCCCGTCCCGGCCCAGGTAGCCGTGCAGGTGGGCGGCGGGGGCGTTGCGGGGGCTGCCGGAGTCGAGCACCAGCACCGTACGGCGGGCCCGGGCCAGGGTCAGCGCCCCGGCGAGTCCGGCGGTCCCGCCCCCCACGACCACCACGTCGAAAGAGCCGGTCAGCGTGTTGTCCCTCGTGTCGTCCATACCTCCGAGGGTGTGGCCGCCCCGCCCGGCTGGCAAACTCTGTTGCCGAACCGGCAAACCGAGCAGCAGAGCGGCAGAGCGGCAGAGCGGCAGAGCGGACCAGAACGATGACCACACCGAACGACCGGCACGAACGACCGGCACGGGCCGTCCCCCGGCCCAACGCCGTCGTCGGCGTCGGCCTCGTCGTCACCGACGCGGACGGGCGGGTACTGCTCGGCCAGGCGCACGACGGCCGCTGGGAGCTGCCCGGCGGGAAGGTCGACCCCGGCGAGAGCTTCGAGCAGGCGGCCGCCCGCGAACTGGCCGAGGAGACGGATCTGCGGGTGGCCCCCGGGGACATCCGGATCCTGACCGTCCAGCTCTCCCCGGAGGCCGGGACGACCCGCCTGACGGCGGGGGCCGTCACCGGCTCCGCCGAGGGCACCGCGAAGGTCACCGAGCCGCACAAGATCCTGCGCTGGCAGTGGTTCGCCCCGGACGGGCTCCCGGAGGCCCTCTACGCGCCCTCGGTGGCGGTCCTGCGCGCCTGGCGCCCCGAGCTCGGACCGACCCTGCCGCCCGTCCCCTCGTACGACTACCCGACGCCGTAGGTCGCGTCGGGGCCTCTGCCCCACCGCCGACCTGCTGTGACATCTCCCACCCCCTCTTGCCAGCAGAAGGAAGGCATACCTAAGTTCTGAAGTATGGCCCCACACCACCCCACACCCCCCAGCGACCCCGGCGCCCCCGGGCTGGTCGACTTCAGCGTCGACCTCACCGCCCAGGAGGTCCTCCGGCGGGCCCAGGTCATGGCCGCACTCGGCCCCGACTGGGACCCGATCGAGGTACTGCGCGGTGAGGAAGCGGCGTACGACCTGCTGTACTCCGGCCTCGACGCCGAGCAGCAGCGCATCTACGACGGCCTGGTCGAGGCCGGTGTGCTCGCCCCGCGCGGGGACGGCCATGCTGCCGCTTGACCCGCAGGCGGACCCCGGGCGACGCGCCTGGGTGGCCTGCCCGAGCTGCGACGACGCCCGCGGCTGCGCGCCCTGCGAGGAGCGGCGCACCTGCTCCTCGCACTGGCGCTACCTGCTCACCAACACGGGCAGCCTGCTGCACCTGCAGTGCCCTTCCTGCACCCACGTCTGGGTGCACGAGAGCGGCTTCGGCGCCACGCGTTCCCTGTGGAACCGCATCACCGGCGGCCGGTCCGCCGGAATCTGACGACCTCGTCCACCGGAGTCCGAATCCGGTCACGGCCACGGCCACGACCACGCCGACGCCCAGGCCGACGGCCACGGCCATGACCACGGCCCCGGATCAGACCCCGACCGGGGTCTTCTGCGCGAAGTAGCCCTCACTCAGGTCCTCCGCCAGCAGCCGCTTCGCGATCGCATCGGCCGCCGCCCGGAGTTCCTCGCTCCGCGGTCGGCCGCGGTCCTTCTCCAGCTGGTCGCCGAGCCAGTCCCCCCACGCCTTCGAGAGGGTCGCCGCCTCACGCCGCCCGGCCTGCGTGAGCGTGAAGAAGGTGCCCTCGCGGGTCAGGAACCCCTCCTGCTCCATCCGGTCGAAGACCGGGACCAGGACCTCCGGCGGCAGGGCGCGGCGCGATGCGATGAGCCCGAGGCTCGCGTGGCCGACCGTACGGGTCATGATCTCCACCTGCATCACCGCCCACGCGCCCGCGATGTCCAGCCGCGTGTCCGAGGCGTCGACGATCGCCCGCGCCGTCTCCGGCCCCATGTTCCGTACGAGTTTGCCGACCGCCAGCTCCAGCAGTTTGGCCGAATCCCCGGAGGCGGTGACCGGTGAGGCGAAGCCGTCGCCCATGTCCGTCGACGCCGCGCGGGCAGAGTCCCGCAGGTGTACCTGCTTGAGGAAGAGCGCGACGACGAAGCCGACCCCGGCCACCGGCACGGTCCACAGGAACACCGTGTGCAGGGCCTGCGTGTATGCCTCGACGATGGGGCCGGCCGCCGCGGCGTCGAGCCCGTGCACCCCCTGCGGACTCTGGGCCGTCTTCGCCAGCTGCACCGGGTCGGCCCCGGTGGCCCGGGCGGCCTCCGCGACGGCCTTCTCCAGTTCGGGGCCCAGGGTGTTGGCGTAGATGGTCCCGAACACGGCGGTGCCGAACGAGCTGCCGAGCGTACGGAAGAACGTGACACCTGATGTGGCGGTGCCGAGGTCGGCGTAGTCCACGGTGTTCTGCACGGCGATCGTCAGCACCTGCATGCACAGACCGATCCCCACACCGAGCACGAACATGTACACCGATTCCAGCCAGACGCCCGTCTGCGGACCCATCCGCGACAGCAGGTACAGTCCGACGCCCATCACGAGGCAGCCGACGATGGGGAAGATCCGGTACCGGCCGGTCTTGCTCGTGACGTTCCCGCTGAAGACGGACGCGATCAGCAGGCCGATCACCAGGGGCAGCGTGCGTACGCCCGAGACCGTGGCCGAATCCCCGTCCACGAACTGCAGGTACGTCGGCAGGAAGGTCATCGCGCCGAGCATCGCGAAGCCGACCACGAAGCTGAGCACCGAGCAGACCGTGAAGACCTGGTTCCGGAACAGCCGCATCGGCAGCATCGGTTCCGCCGCCCGCGTCTCGACCAGGCAGAACAGGGCCAGCGCCAGCACGCCGAGCACGAAGAGCCCGATGATCGTCGCGGAACCCCAGGCGTACTCGTTGCCGCCCCAGCTGGTGGCCAGGATCAGGGCGCTGGAGCCCACGGCCACCAGCGCGATGCCGAGGTAGTCGATGCGGGTCCCCCCGGCGGCGCGGACCGAGGGGATCGTCCGGGCCGCCGCGATCACGACGAGGATCGCGATCGGGACGTTCACGTAGAACGCCCACCGCCAGGTCAGGTGGTCGGTGAACAGGCCGCCGAGCAGCGGCCCGATGACGGTCGCGACGCCGAAGACGGCGCCGATCGCGCCTTGGTACTTGCCGCGTTCGCGCAAGGGGACCACGTCGGCGATCAGGGCCATGGAGGTGACCATCAGGCCCCCGGCGCCGACGCCCTGGACCCCCCGCCACAGGATGAGCAGGGACATGTTGCTCGCCAGGCCGCACAGGAACGAGCCGGTGATGAACACGATCGCCGAGACCTGGAAGATCAGTTTCCGGCCGAAGAGGTCACCGAACTTGCCCACCAGCACCGTCGCGACGGTCTCCGCGAGCAGGTACGAGGTCGCCACCCACGACATGTGCTCCCCGCCGCCCAGATCCGCCACGATCGTGGGCAGCGCGGTGCCGACGATCGTCTGGTCCAGCGCCGCGAGCAGCACCCCCAGCATGATCGTGCCGAAGACGACGTTGCGCCGCTGCCGGTCGAGCACGGGGGGTACCGAGGCTTCGGCTGCGGCTTCGGCGGGGGCGGTGGTCACATCTCGCACTCTCACAGCGCCCCCGCCGCGCCGCATGCGCACTGGGCCGTACGGGGGACCCGCGGCGGGCCCACCGGCGCGGGATCAGCGCAGGTAGGCCAGGCCGGGATGCTCGGCCGCGTACCGGTCCAGCAGCCGCCGGGCCACGGCGACCGAGTCCACCAGCGGGTGCAGCGCGAAGGCCTTGACCGCGTCCGCACGGGAGCCGCTCGCGGCGGCGGCGAGGACCTCCCGCTCGACCGCCTTGACGGAGGTCACCAGGCCCACCGCGTGCAGCGGGAGCGGGTCCACGGCCACCGGGTGCGCGCCGTTCGCGTCGACCAGGCAGGGCACCTCGATGACCGCCTGCGCGTCGAGCACGGACAGCACGCCGCGGCCCCGGACGTTGAGGATCAGCGTGGCCCGCTCGTCCCGGGCGATGGCCCGCATCAGCGCGAGCGCCACTTTCTCGTACCCGCCGGACTCCAGATCGCTCTCGTCGCGCTCGCCCAGACCCGCCGCCTCGCGGTTCTCGGCCATGTACGTGGCCTCCCGCTCGGCCCGGGTCCGGTCCCACGCGGCCAGCGCCGCCCCGGCGGCCTGGTCCGCCCGGCCCGCCTCGGCGTAGAACCCGCGCTGCTGGTCGCGCAGGAAGGCCCCGCGGGTCTGCTTGGCCTCCGTGTACGCCCGTACGGTGTCACGGTTGAAGTAGTAGTAATGCAGGTACTCGTTCGGGATCGCTCCGAGCGAGCGCAGCCACTGCGCCCCGAACAGCCGGCCCTCCTCGAACGACTCCAGCGCCTCGGTGTCGGCCAGCAGCCGCGGCAGTTCGTCCCGGCCGGCGATGCGCAGACCGCGGACCCAGCCCAGGTGGTTGAGGCCGACGTAGTCGATCCAGGCCTCCTCGGGGCGGGCGCCGAGCAGCCGGGCGAGGCGCCGGCCGAGCCCCACCGGGGAGTCGCAGATCCCGATCACCCGGTCGCCGAGCGCCTCGGCCATGGCCTCGGTGACCAGTCCGGCCGGGTTGGTGAAGTTGATGACCCAGGCCTCGGGGGCGATACGGGCCACCCTGCGGGCGATCTCCCGGGCTACCGGCACCGTCCGCAGGCCGTACGCGATCCCGCCCGCGCCGACCGTCTCCTGGCCCAGCACTCCCTCGGCCAGCGCGACCCGCTCGTCGGCGGCGCGCCCTTCGAGGCCGCCGACGCGGATGGCGGAGAAGACGAAGTCGGCCCCGCGCAGGGCCTCGTCGAGGTCGCCGGTGGCGGTGACGGCCGGGGCGTCGGGCACTGCGGAGGCGGCCGCCTGGTCGGCGAGCACCCGGGCCATGGCGCCGAGCCGGGCGGGGTCCTCGTCGTACAGGGTCACATGGGACACCCGGCCCTCGGCATGGTCGCCGAGGAGTGCACCGTAGACCAGCGGTACCCGGAACCCGCCCCCGCCCAGGATGGTCAGCCGCACGCCCTACCGCCCTTCGCCCGCGCCACGATCGGTGCCACGATCCGTGACACCCGCTCCGCGACACGCGATCGACCCGTGATTGGAAGCTCCAGTGTCCCCCGGCGGACGGCCTTGCGGGGGCTCATCCATCCGCCGGACAGGCCCTAGTCCTCCAGCGACGGCACGGCGCGCAGCCGGGGGCCCTGGTGGAGCGGGGCGGTCGAGCCGCCGCCGGCCGGGCCCGTCGCCGCGCCCTGCGGGGTCGACAGGACCATGGTGATCCGGGTGAGGCCCATCCCGTCGAGCATCCGGCTGGATTCGGCCACCAGCCGGCAGCGCACGTGCCCCCAGCGCGGGTCCCAGTGGCGGACGGTCCGCACGGCCCCGTCCAGCTCGGCGGCGTCCGTCCCGTGGGTGCTCAGCCAGTGCGGCACCCCGTAGCGGTAGGCCGCCTCCATGAACGGATCGCGGGCCACCTCCCGGCGAATGCTGTTGAGCCCCTCGTCCTCCGGGGCGGCGGCGAGCGCGCCGGCGAACTGGGCCAGCAGCGGTACGCACCAGGCCGGTTCGTGGTCCTCCAGCACGGCCGCGGCGTCCGGGTGGAACAGCACGAAGCGCAGGAAGTTGTCGTCCGGCAGGGCGGTCGGGTGCGGGCGCACCGACTGGAAGAGCTTGTCGAACGCCGAGTTGGTCAGCGCCACGTCCCAGCGGTGGTCCACCAGGAAGCTCGGGTAGGGCACCGCTTCCATGAGCGCCGCGTAGTCGCACAGGTAGTCCCGCTGGGCGGGGTCCTGGGGCAGCCGGCTCTCCTCGGCCGCCCGCCAGGTCGGCGGCGGGTCCCGGTCGACCATGACGCGGAAGAGCCAGAAGCACTGCCGCTCGCTCATCTCCAAGGCCTCGGCCAGGGCGAGCAGTTTGCGGTCGGTCCATTCCTTGACCAGGCCGCGTTCCCAGTTGCCGTAGGCGCGGACGCTGATGCGCAGCCGGGCGGCGAGGTCCTCCTGGCTCAGGCCCAGTTCCTCGCGCCGCTGGCGCAAAATCTCCTTGCGTCGCTCCGACCGCACTGCGCCGCGTGCGGACTCTTCGCCTGCAAGGCGTTCCTCACCGGCTCGGGCAAGCCCATCGGACGGGCGCACCGCTGCGAGATGTGGCACCGAGAGCTCCCCCTCTTCACGGTCTGGATCTTCAATTTCCTCTGGCGATCCTGCTACCGACTTCATTCGAGTGTCAACTATCGTGGCAATTCCAGCCTCTTGACAGCTCATTCCCGCCACAGCTGTGGCAAGTTCTGGCCCTGCGGCGGCTCCTCGGCTAGATTCCAAAAGCCGACCATGTGCCCGTACCGACCCGCCGCGATCTAGGAGAACCACTGGTGACAGACGGCTTCCCGGCTCCCGTCGCGGTGGCCAACGCGCCCCTGGCAGCCACCGTCACGCGCGTCGCCGAACTCGCGGGCAAGATGGGCCACGACCTGAACAGGGTCTTCGACCTGCGCCGCCTCTCCGAGGCCTCCGGCGTTCCCGCCGACGTTGTCAGGTCCCTGCTCGACGGCCGGCCCGTCGTCGAGCCCTGCCTGCAGACACGCTTCCTCCAGCGCCTCGACCTCCTCCGGCGCACCCGGCTGAAACCGAACGGACGCCGCTACACGCAGCAGGAGATCGCGGACGGCGCCGGCATGTCGCGCCAGCAGGCGGGCGCCCTGATCAACGGCGACCGCAGGCCCACCATGGAGCACTGCGACGCCATCCAGCGCTTCTTCGGCGTCCACGCCGGCTTCCTCACCGCCCACGACGCCGAAGCGCTCACCGACGCCCTCCAGCGGACCGAGCAGCAGCTGCTCCAGGACTTCGCGGGCCGCACGCGCGAAACCGCACCCGCTCCGGCCGCTTCGACCGGCGATCCGCTGGCAAGACTCCTGCAGAACCACGGTGTCCGCGGCATCGCCTGGCGCGCGGCCCAACTGCCCAGCGACAAACACCGGGACAAGGTGACCGAGTGGCTGGACATGCTTCTCGAAAGCGTCAAACCGAATGAATGATGACCCGGTCGAGAGTCTGGGTCTGATCCTTGAGTCCTGATCCGGATCCGCGCCGACGGGGAGAACGGTGAGCATAGGCAGAGAGCAGCGCCGGTTGTGCGGCGAACTGGTGGCCGGGCTCCGGCTGACCGCGCCCGTGGAACCCGTGGACCTCTACGCCGCCCTCTGCGAGGGCATGAGCAAACACCGCGGCCGCCGGGTGGACTTCCGGATGGCCTCGTTCCCGCCGGGGACGGCCAGCGGCCTGTGGCTCGACATGGCGGACCGCGATCTGGTGGTCATCGAGGAACGCACCGCACCCGACCACCAGCTGGTCATCCTGGGCCACGAGCTGTGGCACATGAAGGCCGGCCACTGCAGCCACCACGTCGACGGAGCCGCCGTCGCCGCCCGGCTGCTGTCGGACGAGGCCGACATCGCCGAGACCGTCCGGAGCGTCGCCGCGCGCACGCGCGCCGACGTCTCGGAGGAGACCGAGGCGGAGACGTTCGGCTTACTGCTGGGCAGCCGGTGCCGGACCTGGCTCGCCGGGTCCGCGAGCCATCGGGCGCCCGCGCAGCGTGATCAGTTGGCGGGCCGCATCGAGGCCTCGCTCGGATACCGGGGGCACAGGAACGACCGTTGAACGGCCAGGATTACTACATACCGGCAGCCGCCCTGGCGGTCTCGCTCGCCTTCAAGCTGCCGGCGCTGAGGCACAACTGGCGCGATCCGCTCCTGCGGTCGGTCTGCGCCCTGCTGATCCTGGCCGGATCGGTTTTCACCTTCGCCGCCCCGCCCACCATCGGGGCGGTCAACAAGTGGACCGGCATCACCAACGTCTCCGCCCCCCTCGTCTACTGCCTGATCACCCTGTTCAGCGCCGCCTGCCTGGTGCTGATCGTGAACTGGCGCGGCGGCCCGCCCGAGGTGACCCGGCGCATCTCGCGCCGCTGGATGATCGGTTACGGCGGCGTCGTCGTGGTGCTGGTGGTGCTCTTCGCGCTCGGCCACACACCGGTCGAGCGGCTGCGCGACTTCGACACGTACTACGCCAACACCCCCTACATCCAGCAGATGATCGCCCTCTACCTGACGGCGCACCTGGTGGCGGCCGTCGTGATGGTCGCGATGTGCTGGCGCTGGTCCCTGCAGGTGCACGGCTGGCTGCGGATCGGCCTGATGATCATCGTCTCGGGCTACGTCTTCAACCTCAGCTACGACGCCACCAAGATCTCCGCGGTCGTCGCCCGCTGGGCCGGCCACGACCTCGACGACCTGAGCACCTACATCGCCCCGCCGCTCGCCTCCGTCGGCGCGCTGATCAGCGCGATCGGCTTCGTCCTGCCCCTGCTGTGCCAGCGGCTGTCCGACAGCTGGCAGACCTGGACGACGTACCGGCGCCTCGGCGCGCTCTGGCACGAGGTACAGATCGGCGCCCCGAGCGGCACGCCCTGCGTGCAGATGTCCTGGTGGGCCCCGGCGGAACTGCGGGTGATCCAGCGCGAGTCGGACATCCACGACGGATTCCTGCACCTCGGCCCGTACTTCGACCCCGGCCACCGCGAGGACGCGTACGCGCGGGCCCTCGCGGCGGGGGCGGAGGAGCAGGCGGCGCGGGCGGTCGCCGACGCGGCGATGGTCGCGGCCGCCGTACAGGCCCGCTCGGCGGACCCGGAGGGCGCGGTCATCGGGGCGAGCGAGGAGAGCGTCCTCGACACCCTCGGGGGGCCGCGCGACCTCGTACGGATCTCGCACGCGCTGCGGCATTCGCCGGTGGTGGCGGCCGTACGGCGGCAGGTGGCCCTGTCCGGCAGCGGACCGGCCTGAGCCGGCCCGCCCGCGCCGTAGCGGGGCCCTCGGGGGGTCAGCGCTCGGCCGCGGCCAACGCCACCTTCGGGAACAGGTCCTGGAACGGACCCGCGGAATCGATTCCGTCCCGGCCGTAGGGTGCGTCGAAGCTCCACACCATGAACAGCAGGAACACGATCAGCGCGCTGAACAGCCCCGCCAGCAGCAGCTCGCGCCCGGACCGCCGGATCTGCAGGGTGAAGATCAGCCCCACCGTGACCAATCCGCCGACCAGCAAACCGAACCACACCACGCTCGGCAGGGTGGACTCGTCGGCCTGCATGCGCGAGTGCCGGGCGTCGTCGGCGGCCGCGATGTGGTCGAGCAGCGGCTGGTAGGCCTGTGCCTGGAGCTCGTTCGCCGGGCTCTGGTGGGTGAGGTCGGTGCGCAGCTTGCCGAGCAGGTCGGCGCCCTGGGACGAGGCGCCCTGGCCCGAGGTGAGCAGCGGCCAGTCCACCGCGACGGTGTGGGAG
Source organism: Streptomyces sp. NPDC059355 (assembly GCF_042752335.1). Classification (NCBI taxonomy): domain Bacteria; kingdom Bacillati; phylum Actinomycetota; class Actinomycetes; order Kitasatosporales; family Streptomycetaceae; genus Streptomyces; species Streptomyces sp. NPDC059355. Next base: position 95,025 of record NZ_JBHYXN010000008.1, read on the forward strand.
ACGTACGCGTCGACCTCGCCGCGGATCCGGTCGCGGATCGGGGTCGGGTAGACGTCGGCGCGCTGGGTGACCTCGTACAGCGACTGGGCCTCGCGGCGCACGCTGTCCTCGGCGGCGCCCCGCGCCTCCCAGACGCCGGCGATGGCCAGGCCCAGCACGATGGCGTAGACCACGCCCACCATCATCGTCATGTACTCGATGACGTCGGGGGTTTCGCTGGTGTCCTCGTCCTCCGCGACCCGGCGGTGCCGGAGCGCGGTGCAGGCGAGGACGAGGGCGCAGACGAGCGCCATGGCGACGGCCAGGACCAGCCATTCGGACACGAGGGTTCTCCCGTTGGTGGATCGGGTGGGGCGGTGGGGCTCAGCGACGGCTCTTGGAACGCGGCCGCAGCGCGGCGGCGGCGAGGACGGCCGGGGTGGTGACGACGACCATGAGCATCACGGTGGACATGCCGCCCGGGCCGCGCCGCTCCAGGGCGATCGAGTGGTACGGACGCACGTGGAAGGCCCCGGCGGGCGCGGCCACGGCTGCGGCCCGGGGCGGGGCGGGCGCTGCGGCCGGCGCCGGCCCGGCAACGACCCGGGGCTCCGGCGCGGGCGGCGCGGGCTCCGCCTCCCCGGCCCGGGCCTTCGCCGCCGGCGAGGGCGCCGCCTCCGGGGCCGCGACGGCCGGTGCGGGCCCCCGCCCCGGGTGGTGCACGGTCGGCCGCTCGGCGCCGGGCACGAGGACCCGTACCGGAGGCCGCACCGCGGGCGCCACGACGGCCGGGGGCACGGCGGCCGGGGGCACGGCGGCGGGCGGGCGCGGCTTCCCGCCCGGAACACAGACGTCGAGCCGGGCCCCGTGGCCGCGTACGGGCTCGGGGCCCGTGCCGTCGTCCGCGACCGCCACATGGCCGTACAGCGGGCAGAGTGCCGCCACCATGCCCGCTCCGGCGAGGTACTGCCAAGCCGTCACCGCGCGTCCTCCCGTTGTGAGGGTTTCGGCTGAAGAAACGATCACAACGGCGGTTCGATACGCCGCAGACGCGTCAAGATCTTCGACGGACTGACTACTTCAAGCCATCGACGTCGAGATCCGCACCGGCTTTGCGGCCACCCCTGACGGAGAGCGCGGGGAACGGCACCCCACGCGATGCCGTGCATCCGGCCATCGCCTTCGTGTTCGTCAGGTGGTTCACCGCGGAAGAGGCGAAGAGGCCGACGGACGATCTGACGCCCCGGGCCGGGTACGGCGAAGGGGCGCGACCCCGGGAGGTCGCGCCCCTTCGCCCGGGCAGGGAGGGTCAGGCGGTCTCGGTGCCGCCGAAGCGCTCGCGGTAGGACGCCAGGTCTTCCTCGGCGATCCGCGCGAAGAGCACCGGCGGCACGGTGAACGGCGTACCCGCCGGGACCGCGTCCAAGGACTTGGCCTGCTCCGGGCTGATCCACGCCGTCGTGTCGTCGGCCAGCGCGAAGGAGGAGCGCATGGTGCGCGCCGAGGCCGGGATGAACGGCTCGGAGACCACCGAGTAGAGGTGGATCAGGTTCATCGCGGTGCGCAGGGTGAGCGCCGCGCCGTCCAGATCGGTCTTGACCTCCAGCCAGGGGGCCTTCTCGTCGAGGTACGCGTTGCCGGCGGACCACAGGGCGCGCAGCGCAGCCGCGGCCTTGCGGTACTGGAGGGAGTCCATGTGGCCCTCGTACTCGGCCAGCAGCTCGGCGATCTGCTCGCCCAGCCTGGTCTCGGCCTCGCCGGCCGGGCTGCCCGCCGGGACCTCGTCGCCGAACTTCTTGCGGGAGAAGGTCAGGACGCGGTTGACGAAGTTGCCGAGGGTGCCGCCGAGGTCCTTGTTGACCGTGGTGGTGAAGTGCTCCCACGTGAAGGACGAGTCGTCGGACTCGGGCGCGTTGGCGATGAGGAAGTAGCGCCAGAAGTCGGCCGGGAGGATCTCCAGCGCCTGGTCGGTGAAGACGCCGCGCTTCTGCGAGGTGGAGAACTTGCCGCCGTAGTACGTCAGCCAGTTGAAGGCCTTGACGTAGTCGACCTTCTTCCACGGCTCGCGGGTGCCGATCTCCGTGGCCGGGAACATCACCGTGTGGAACGGGACGTTGTCCTTGGCCATGAACTGCGTGTAGCGCACGTCCTCGGCCTCGTACCACCACGCCTTGTAGTCGCGGTTCGCCGGGTCGGCGTCCGCCCACTCCTTGGTGGAGGCGATGTACTCGATCGGCGCGTCGAACCAGACGTAGAAGACCTTGCCGTCGGCGGCCAGTTCGGGCCAGGTGTCGGCCGGGACCGGCACGCCCCAGTCCAGGTCGCGGGTGATGGCGCGGTCGTGCAGGCCCTCGGTCAGCCACTTGCGGGCGATGGAGGACGCCAGCTGCGGCCACTCCTCCTCGTGCTCCGCGACCCAGGCCTCGACCTCGACCTGCAGCTTGGACTGGAGGAGGAAGAGGTGCGTGGTCTCGCGGACCTCCAGCTCGGTGGAGCCGGAGATCGCCGAGCGGGGCTCGATCAGGTCCGTGGGGTCCAGCACGCGGGTGCAGTTCTCGCACTGGTCGCCGCGGGCCTTGTCGTAACCGCAGTGCGGGCAGGTGCCCTCGACGTAGCGGTCTGGCAGGAACCGTCCGTCGACCGGCGAGTAGACCTGCCGGATCGCGCGCTCCTCGATGAACCCGTTCTCCTGCAGCTGCCGCGCGAAGTGCTGGGTGATCTCGGCGTTCTGCTGCGAGGAGCTGCGGCCGAAGTAGTCGAAGGACAGCTCGAAGCCGTCGTAGATCGCCTTCTGGGCGTCGTGCGCCTGCGCGCAGAAGGCGGCGACCGAGAGGCCGGCCTCCTTCGCGGCGAGTTCGGCGGGGGTGCCGTGCTCGTCGGTGGCGCAGATGTAGAGGACGTCGTGGCCGCGCTGGCGGAGGTACCGGGAGTACACATCCGCCGGAAGCATCGACCCGACCATGTTGCCCAGGTGCTTGATCCCGTTGATGTAGGGAAGCGCGCTGGTGATCAGGTGTCGAGCCATCCTCGGATGCTCCATTTCATCTATGCGGTGACAACGTGACGTGACGGATTGTGATGCGGTTCATCGTATCGAACCGCGGAAAGGCCACGTGCCGCATTTTCGTGGGGTGGACGCCAGCGGGTGTAACGCAAAAGCGAGGGTGGTGACCTCTGCGTCACGGCCCTCGCAATGGGCCCATGCTACAGCCGGTCCGGATCATCGCGGACACCGGTCTTCGGGGCGTACGCCGGTGCACGGCGGCCCGGCTTGGCCCCGGCATATGCGTACGCACGGACTGGGCGGGCGCGTGGTCGAAATCGGTCATCGGCCGGTCATGATCGAACGTAATCCCTCGCTCTCTCTCTTCTGCGCTCCCCCGGTGCGCCCGCACTGCCAGGCTGTCCGCGCACAGGGGACGAGGCGAGGTGGACCGGTGAGCGATGGCGGACCAGAGGAGTCCGGTGGGGCGGTGGGACTGCCACTGCCCAGCCGGCGGCGGCAGCCGACGCCCATGAGCCAGTGGGACCCCACGGCACGCCTGTCGTACTGGGCCTTCCACGCCGACCGGCGGCCCTCGTACATGCGCTTCGCGTACCTGCAGCTGGGCTCCGACGCGGCGGCCGAGGACGCGGTGGACGCCACCTTCGACTCGATCATGAACGAGTGGTTACGCATGCTCCACATGGACCGGCTCGACGCCTACGCCTGGACCATCCTCAAGCAGCGCCTGGTCGATCGGCAGGAGCGGCGCGGCGGCGGGCGCGGCGGCCGGCCGACCGCACCCGCCGCGCCCGAACCGATGGACATCAGCGCGTTCGAGGCCGCCCTCAAGGAGGCCCGCGCCGATCAGCAGTGCGAGGTGCTGACCGACACCATCCGCTTCTACTCCGCCGTGTCCCGGCTCGCCGAGCGCCAGCGCGACACCGTGCTCCTGCGCTACGGGCTCCAGTGCACCCCCGGGGAAGCCGCGTCCGTGATGGGCGTGGACGAGGCCACGGTCCGCTCGCAGCTCGGCCAGGCCCACCGGCGGCTCGCGCGCATGCTCGACGCCTCCGCCGGGCCGGCCGGCCCGGCGGAGTACGCCGACTCGGCAGAGTCACCCGACTCGGCCGAATCACCCGAGTCATGAGGCGCCGCGAGGGCACGGAGGAGCGCGGCGGCGAGACCGGCCGCCGCTCCCTGGCCGAGTTCCTGAGCCGGGCCGGCGTCCGCGACCGGTACCCGCACTACGACCTGGGCGCGGCCGAGGCCCGGCTGCTGCGCGCCTCCCGGGGGCGGGCCACCGCGGAGCCCCCGCGCCGCCGGGCCCCGTACGGGTGGAGCGATCCCGCGCGGGACTGCCCGCTCGACTCCGAACGGGCCCGGCGCGACCTCAAGGCCGTCTGCCTGGTCACCGTGTGCGGTGCCAAGGCGGAGGCGCAGCTCGCGGCCTTCGTCGCGAGCGGGCACACCGATCTGGCCGGGGCCGTGGTCTTCGGCTGCCTGCTGCACCTGGCCGGACTGCGCGAGGGCGCCCGCTTCTGGTGGCAGTTCGCCGCCGGTTCCGGCCGGGCGCGGACCGCCTCGGCCGCGTACTGCCTCTTCCTCGACCACTCCCGGCGCGGGGAGCACCACGACGCCCGGTTCTGGGCGCGCGAGCTGGACCGGCGCGGCTACCGGCCGAACGGCCGGCGGGATCTGCGCGAGGTGCGGCTGTGCGCACAGGCGACCGTGCTGCGCTACGTCGACCAGCTCGACGATCCCGATCTGGGCCCGGTGCCGCTGCCCAGGCGCGGACTGCCCTCGGCGCTGGCCGCGTTCCGGCCGGCGCCCCCGGTGGCGGCGGAGCCGGAGCGGTCCGTGCCGCGGCAGCGCGTGGCTCCGGCGCCCGGGCAGCCGGCCCGTTCCGCAGGGACGAGCGAGGCCATGGCGCAGGCTCGGCGCGCGCTGGCCGTCGTACGGGTTCTCGAAAGGCATCCGCTGGGGGTACGGGCCACCCAGCTGCGGCGGGAGTCCGGCCTGGCCGAGGCGGAGCTGCGGCCGCTGCTGGCGATGCTCTGCGAGGAGGAGTACGCGTACCGGCCGGGCGCGGGGGTCTTCGCGCGCGGGCCCGCCCTCGACCGGCTCGCCGCACCCGGCGCCGGAGGGCTCCCGGGCCAGCTCCAGCGCACGCTTGCCCTGGCCCGGGACAGCGCGGGCGCCGCGGTGTACCTGAGCCGGTATGCCGAGGGGGAGGTCCGGATCACGCAGATGGCGGACGGGCCGGGGGCGCCGCCGGTGCGGGAGTGGGTGGACTTCAAGGCCGCCGCGCACGCCAGCGCCGTGGGCAAGTGCCTGCTGACCCAGCTCGATGCCGACCGGCGCCGCGACCACGTCGCCCGGTACCGGCCGGCCCGGCTGACCCCGCAGACGATCACCGACAGCCGGGTCCTGTTCAGCGCCCTCGACGCGGTGGCTCCGGGGGCGCCGGTCTTCGACCTGCGCGAGTACTCCCCCGGCGTGGTCTGCTCGGCGGTCCCGATCGCGGCCGGCGACGCCGCCGGGAGCCTGGCGCTGGCGCTGCCCTCGACGCATGCCCACCGGCTGCACGAGGCGACGCAGGCCCTGCGGCGCAAGGCCGTCCCGGTGCTCTTGGCGCTGCTGCTGTCGGGGGCGATCCCGCCGGACGCGCAGGACGTCCAGGGCGTCCCGGACGTCCCGGACGTCCCGGCCTCCGCGGACTCCGCGCCCGCGGCGCGTCCGGTCCCCGGGGTCACCCCGGAGACCCTGCGCCACCTGCGCATGCTGTTCCGTACCCCGCTGACCCGCTCGACGGCTTCGCCGACCGACCCCCACCTGGTCAGCGACACGGCATCGGAGGCGGCGTACTTCTTCGACCCCCTGCCTGATTCCGACCAGCCTCGCCTGTCCCTCCCCGTCACCTTCGCCCCGCTCACCCCGGGCGCCCTGCCCACGGCGGAAGGCCTGGTGGTCCTGAGCACCTGACCGCCCGAGCACCTGACCGCCCGAGCGGCTGAGCACCCGAGCGGCTCGCCTGACCGCCGACCGCCGGGCGGCGGTCAGGCGGGACGGGTGAGGCGGTCCGCGCCGGAGAGGATCGCGGAGGCCAGCGCCTCCGCCTCCGGCGAGCTCCGCCCGCCCCGCAGCAGCGCGAACTCCACCGACCCGAGGTCGGGCAGCCCAGCCACCCGCACCAGCCCCGGCGGGATCAGGCCCCGGGTGTGGGCCATCACCCCCAGCCCGGCCCGGGCCGCCGCGACCAGCCCGCTCAGGCTGCCGCTCGTACAGGCGATGCGCCAGCCCCGCCCGTCCCGCTCCAGCACCTCCAGAGCCCGGGCCCGGGTGATCCCGGGCGGCGGGAAGACGATCAGCGGAACCGGTCGGTCCGGGTCCACCCGCAGCCCCTCCGCCCCGATCCACACCATCCGGTCCCGCCACACCAGCCGGCCCCGCTCGTCCCCCGGCCCGCGCCGCTTCGCCAGGACGAGGTCGAGCCGCCCCGCGTCGAGCCGTTCGTGCAGCGTCCCGGACAGCTCGACCGACAGTTCCAGGTCCACCTCGGGGTGCTCGTGCCGGAAGCCCTCCAGGATCTCCGGCAGCCGGGTCAGCACGAAGTCCTCCGAGGCCCCGAACCGCAGCCGGCCCCGCAGCCGCGTCCCGGTGAAATGGGCCGCCGCCCGCTCGTGCGCCTCCAGGATGGTCCGGGCGAAGCCGAGCAGCGCCTCGCCTGCCTCCGTCAGCTCCACGCTGTGCGTGTCCCGCAGGAACAGCGGGCGGCCCGTCGCCTCCTCCAGCCGCCGTACGTGCTGGCTGACCGTGGACTGCCGCACGCCCAGCCGGCCCGCGGCCTGCGTGAAGCTGAGCGTCTGCGCCACCGTGAGGAAGGTGCGCAGCTGGACCGGGTCGTACATGGCTCCCATGGATCCCATGCTGCCACCGTCATCACGAAGTGAGATGACAGTCAGTGCGGTGTACGGGTTTCCCGATCACCGGGCCACCCTCGACGATGAAGGGGTCCCGCCGAGCCACCGACCGGAGAGTCCCCGTACATGCGCCGCCGCCCGCACCCGCCCGCTTGGCTGCCCCTGGACCCGTGGATCCCGACCCTCCTCGGCACCGTAGGCCTCGCGGCCCTGCTGCCGGCCCGCGGCTCCGCCGCCACTGTCGCCGACGGCGTCGCCACCGGGGCCGTGGCTCTGCTCTTCTTCCTGTACGGCGCCCGGCTCTCCACCCGCGAGGCCCTCGACGGCCTGCGCCATTGGCGGCTCCACCTCACCGTGCTGGCCTGCACGTTCGTCCTCTTCCCGGTGCTCGGCATGGCTGCCCGGGGCCTGGTCCCCACCGTGCTCACGCCCCAGCTCTACAGCGGCCTGCTCTTCCTGTGCCTGGTCCCCTCGACGATCCAGTCCTCGATCGCCTTCACCTCGATCGCCCGCGGCAACGTCCCCGCCGCGATCTGCGCGGGCTCCTTCTCCAGCCTTGCCGGCATCGTCCTCACGCCGCTCCTCGCCGCCGGCCTGCTCGGCGGGAACGGGGGCGGGTTCTCCCTCGATTCCCTCCTCAAGATCGTCCTCCAGCTCCTGCTGCCCTTCCTGCTCGGCCAGGCCCTGCGCCGCTGGGTCGGCGGTTTCCTGGTCCGGCGCAAGAAGGTCCTCGGATACGTCGACCGCGGCTCGATCCTGCTCGTCGTGTACGCCGCCTTCAGCGCGGGCATGGCTGCCGGGGTCTGGCACCAGGTCAGCGCCGCCCGCCTGGGCGCGCTGATGGCGGTGGAGGGCGTACTGCTCGCCGTCATGCTGCTGGTGAGCTGGTACGGGGCGAAGCGGCTCGGGTTCGGCCGGGCGGACCGGATCGCGATCCAGTTCGCGGGGTCGAAGAAGAGCCTCGCGGCCGGACTGCCCATGGCCAGCGTGCTGTTCGGGGCCCAGGCGAGCCTCGCGGTGCTGCCGCTGATGCTGTTCCACCAGATGCAGCTGATGGTGTGCGCGGTACTGGCGCGCCGCCGCGCCCGGGACCCGGAGCCCGCGGCGGGCCCCGAACTGCCCGCCGGACGTGTGGTGGAGGTCTCCTCGGAGCTCCAACCCCCCGCGACGCGGGCCCGGTAACGTGCGGCGGTGACCTGGATACGCCCGCTCGCCGCCCACGCCGAACGCCCCTGCACCCTGGTGGTCTGCCGCGGCTGCTGCTGCGGGGACCCCCGCAAGAACCCCGGCTCGGACCACGTCGGCCAGCTGGCCCGGCTGCGCGAGGCCGCAGCGGCGTCGGAGGGCCGGCTGGCCGTCCGTACGAGCGACTGCCTCGGGCCGTGCGCGCAGGCCAACGTGATCGTGGTGCAGCCGACCACCGAGGCGCGCCGCCGGGGCGCCCGCGCGGCCTGGTTCGGCTGGGCGCTGGACGACACCGCCACGGACGAGGTCATCGCCTGGGCGCAAGCCGGCGGCCCGGGTGTCACCCCGATCCCGGCGACCCTGGACCTCCACCGGATCGACCCGCCGAAGCCGGAGCCGAAGCCGGCGGCCAAGGCGGGACGACGCACCCGCCGGGGGCGCTGAGGTGACCCGAGTGGAACGCCTCACGCCGCCGGCGGGCGTGATCCTGTTCGCCCTCGCCGCCGGCGTGATCGGCTGGATCCGCTGGGCGCCGAGCCCGTTCGGCCTGGAACCCGGTGACCTCACCGGAACCTGGCGGGCCGACGACGGCTCGGCCCTGGAGCTCCGCGGCGGCCGGAGCCCGACCGTGCGCTCACCGAGGACCACACCGGCCGGCGCACCGGCCGCTTCGTGATCGACGACGCGCACGGCGAGCTGACGGGACGCTTCACCGCCCCGGCGGCCGAGCACCGCTCGTCCGCCCGCTACCGCCTGGACGGACGAGCGGGCTCGTGACGGAGCCCGGCACTCACCAGGTGATCCGCTCCTCGCCCGCGTAGATGTTCATGTTCGGCCCGCGCAGGAAGCCGACCAGCGTCAGGCCCGACTCCAGGGCCAGGTCCACGGCCAGCGAGGACGGGGCCGAGACGGCGGCCAGGACCGATATGCCCGCCATCACCGCCTTCTGCGCGAGCTCGAACGAGGCCCGGCCCGACACCACCAGGACCGCGTCCGCCAGCGGGAGCCGGCCGGCCTGGAACGCCCTGCCGACGATCTTGTCGACGGCGTTGTGCCGGCCGACGTCCTCCCGTACGTCCAGCAGCTGGCCCTCCGGCGAGAACAGCCCGGCCGCGTGCAGCCCGCCGGTGCGGTCGAACACCTTCTGGGCCTCGCGGAGCCGGTCCGGCAGCTCGCCGAGGAGCCGGGCGGGGATCCGTACCCCGTCGGCGGCCCCGCTCTGCCGGATCGGGAAGCGGGTCGCCGTGCGCACCGCGTCCAGGCTGGCCTTTCCGCACAGGCCGCAGGAGGAGGTGGTGTAGACGTTGCGTTCGAGTGTGATGTCCGGCACCGCGACCCCGGGTGCGAGCTGCACGTTGACCACGTTGTAGGTGTTCGAGCCGTCCTCCGCGGCCCCCTCGCAGTAGGTCACGGCCCGCACGTCCGACGCGGAGCCCAGTACGCCCTCGCTCACCAGGAAGCCCACGGCCAGCCCGAAATCGTCGCCGGGGGTGCGCATCGTGATGGCCAGGGGCTTGCCGTTGAGCCGTATCTCCAGCGGCTCCTCGGCGACCAGCGTGTCCGGGCGTACCCCGGCCACCCCGTTCCGCACCCGGATGACACGACGGCGCTCGGTGACCCGTCCCATGGTGATCAGCCCGCCCGTTCTGTCCGTCCTCGTCGCGCACTCCGTCGTGCAGCTGACGAGCCCATTCTCGCGGATCGCCGTCGCACGGCGCTCCCGGCAGGAAGATCCTCCGGAATCTCCAAATTAAGGGGCGGTAATCCTGTTGGGTCACGCGCACCCGTACCCACCAGTAGCAGGTCAAGCTGGGTGATCCTGACTTCCCAATAAGGGGGACCCCGCCCATGACCGGTTCACGCGTGGTGGCGCTAGGGCACTACCAGCCCGCGAAAGTGATCACCAACGAGGACCTCGCGGCGATGGTCGACACCAACGACGAGTGGATCCGCTCCCGGGTCGGCATCAAGACCCGGCACATGGCGGGCCCCGACGAACCGGTGGACGAGCTGGCCTTCCACGCCGCGGGCAAGGCCCTGGCCGGCGCCGGGCTGACCCCCGACGACATCGACCTCGTCCTGGTGGCCACCTCCACCGCGATCGACCGTTCGCCCAACATGGCCGCCCGGGTCGCCGCCAAGCTGGGCATGGGCGGCAGCCCGGCCGTGATGGACCTCAACGTCGTCTGTTCGGGCTTCACCCACGCCCTGGCCACCGCCGACCACGCGATCCGGGCCGGCTCGGCCACCCGCGCCCTGGTCATCGGCGCCGACAAGATGACCGAGATCACCGACTGGACCGACCGCACGACCTGCGTACTGACCGGCGACGGCGCGGGCGCGGCCGTGGTCGAGGCCTGCGAGGAGCCCGGCATCGGCCCGGTCCTGTGGGGTTCGGTCCCGGAGATGGGCCACGCGGTCCGGATCGAGGGCTCCCCGCCGGTCTTCGCCCAGGAGGGCCAGTCCGTCTACCGCTGGACCACCAGCCGGCTCCCGGCGCTCGCCCGCAAGGTGTGCGAGAAGGCCGGGGTCACCCCCGAGGAGCTGGCCGCCGTCGTCCTGCACCAGGCGAACCTGCGGATCATCGAGCCGCTCGCCGCGAAGATCGGCGCCGTGAACGCGGTCGTGGCCCGCGATGTCGTGGACTCCGGCAACACCTCGGCCGCGAGCATCCCGATGGCGCTCTCGAAGCTGGTCCAGCGCGGCGAGATCCCGACCGGTGCCCCGGTCCTCCTGTTCGGCTTCGGCGGCAACCTCTCGTACGCGGGCCAGGTCATCCACTGCCCGTAGCCGCTTGCGTACGTTCCGCCGAGGCGGCCGGGGCCCAGCGGGCCTCGGCCCCCAGCGCGGCCAGGAGTACGACGACCAGCGCGAGCAGCTGCCAGAGCCCGGCGGTGGCCGCGCCGAGCGGGACCGTGGCCAGGGCGAGCAGCATCGCCGCCGCCCGGAAGCGGGCCGGGCCGATCCCGAGCACGGCCCGGAAGGCCAGGTCCCCGGCCAGGTAGACGGCGACCCCGCCGGCGAGGGCGAGCGCGGGGCCGGTGTGCAGGTGCTCGCCCAGGTGCCCGATGGTCTTCTTGACGCCCGCCGCGAAGGCGGCGATCCCGAGCAGCATGGGCAGGAAGGCGTAGTAGTAGGCGAGCATCGCCAGCTTGAAGCGCTTCTCCGGGGCCGTCTCGGCGAAGACCTCCTCGGCCCGGCCCTCGTCACGGACGAAGTACATCCACCACAGCGCCGACGCGATGGCGAGCGCGAGGAAGGCACCCCCGGCGATCCCCACGGACAGGGGCAGTGAGCCGGTGCCGATGCCGATCGCGATCACGGACTCGCCGAAGACGATGATCAGCAGCAGTCCGTGCCGCTCCACGAGGTGCTCCGCACTCATGCCGCCGAGCTGGTCGCTGACCGTCGTCACCGCGGACGCGGCCTCGGCGGGCTCCGCCCCGCTCGCCGCCACTCTCTGCACCAGCTGTGGCACGACGAACTGGATCGGCAGGGCGAGCATCCACAGCCCCCAGGCGGGCGGCCCGTCGAAGAACCCGGCTGCCAGCACCGCCAGCGCGCACAGCAGGTTGGGCAGTGCGAACCAGAGCACTCCGGCGCCGTGGGCCTGCGTGAACAGGGCGCTGTGCACGAGGACGACGAACACGTACCCCAGCCCGAAGGCGACCCCGCCGGCCCCGAAGGCGGTCGGCACCGCCAGCGCGCACACCAGGAACGCCCCCATGGCCAGGATCAGCAGCACCCTGCGCACGGTGCGGTCGGGCGGCACCTGGTTGGTCAGGTGCGCGTAGCCCCCGTACATCCAGAACAGCACGGTGAAGATCACCAGTACCTGGCCCGCGCCGCGGAAGCTGATGTCGTCCGCCAGCAGCACCGTCAGCTGGGTGATGGTGAAGACGAAGACGAGGTCGAAGAAGAGCTCCAACGTGCTGACGCGGTGCGGTGTTTCCATGTGTACCCCCCTGGATGCCGGCGTGCGGCGCTCATCCGACCGCCTCGGCGCCCGTGGTGTCCAGCGCGTATCGGCATCCGGGTGCGCTTAGGGCCCGTACGACCTGAGATGTACGCGGATCCCGCCCGATGGAAGGACGCGCCGCCCCCGGGCGCGGGCGGAGGATGAGGAACGCCGCAAGCCAGACGCCGAGGGAAGCGAAAGCCCCATGATCCGCAGGTCCGCCATCCTGATCACCACCGCAGTCCTCTCGGCCGTGGGACTCGCGATCGTGGTCGCCCTCCCGGCCGCGGCCGACTGGTACGGCAACCGCCATCAGGAGACGAAGGCGTACGCGACGGGGGCGGAGGCGAAGTCGGCGCGGGCCTCGGTGCCGCGCTGGCTGGCGGACGAGGCCGAGTCGGTGCGGTACTCGATGCGTACGACCGGCGGCGACCGGCTGCTGAAGGCGACCCTGCCGGACGAGCGGCTCCCGGTCGAGTGCACGACCGAGCCGCGGCCGAAGGCGCAGGAGGTCGCACTGAAGGAGGACTGGTTCCCGAAGGACGCCCGGGGAAAGGCCACCGCCCGCTGCGGCCTCTACTACGCCTACATGGACGGCACCACCCTCTACGCCTGGCAGGACAACGACGACTGGCTGAGGGCAGAGCGCGCCGAACCGGCCCGCTGAGCCGCGAGACGCAGGGTCTCGGCGACCCTTCGGGTGCATGCCCGCAGGTCAGCGAGCGGACCGGCCCGAATACCTGGTCGGAAGCACGCCGATCCTTTGCTATTGTTGTCCTTGTCGCCGCGGGAAACCGGGGCCGACCACCTGGTCCGGGTGGCGGAATGGCAGACGCGCTAGCTTGAGGTGCTAGTGCCCTTTATCGGGCGTGGGGGTTCAAGTCCCCCCTCGGACACCAGCAGGAACCCCACTTCGGTGGGGTTCTTTTGCGTTTACGGCTCCTGTTCGCAGGGGCCGCTCCGGCGGTGCGGCATCATGGGCGCACGGGGTCGGAGGGGAAACAACGTGTCGCACGACGAGCCGGGCAGCAGCATCGTGATCGCCGGGCGGTACCGCCTGGAGAAGCGGTTGGGCCGAGGCGGCATGGGGACCGTCTGGCAGGCCTCCGACGAGCTCCTCGGGCGTCCCGTCGCCGTCAAGGAGCTCCATGTCGACGGGGGTACGGAGGCCAAGGGCGCCCTGCGGGAGGCCCGGACCGTCGCACAGGTCAGGCATCCGCACGTGGTGGTGGTCCACGACGTCGTGGAGCACGACGGGCGCCCCCACATCGTCATGGAACTCGTCGAGGGCGGCTCGCTGGCCGACCGGCTCGGCGCCGGGGGACCGCTGGGCCCCGCCGAGACCGCGCGGACGGGGCTGGCCCTGCTCGGCGCGCTGCGCGCGGCGCACGCCCGGGGGGTGCTGCACCGGGACGTCAAACCGGCCAACGTGCTCCTGGAGGCGGACACCGGGCGGGTGGTGCTCACCGACTTCGGCATCGCGAGCCTCGCCGGGTCCACCACCATCAGCGAGACCGGCGCCTTCGTCGGCTCGCCCGAGTACGCCTCGCCCGAGCGCATGCAGGGCGCCGCCGCCGGACCCGAATCCGACCTGTGGTCGCTCGGGGTCCTGCTGTGCACGGCGCTCACCGGGAAGTCGCCGTTCCACCGCGATTCGCTCGGCGGCGTCCTGCACGCCGTCGTGTTCGCAGAGATCCGCCCGCCGGCGCAGGCGGGGCCGCTGGCCCCGGTCATCCGCGGCCTGCTGGAGCGTCTCCCCGAGCGGCGGATGGAAGCGGCGGAGGCCGAGCGGCTGCTGTCGGCGTACGTGAGCACCGGTACGGTCCCCGCCGTGGCCGACCGGGCTCCCGGGCCGGATCTGGAGACCGCCCCGGCGCCCGGAAGCGCTCCCGGGAGCGCGGGCGGACCCGGCGGCCCGGCCGGCTACTCGCCGACCGAGCACGTCGCACAGCCGTCCGCCCCGGCGCGGCGGACCCGGCCGGCTCTGCGGGCGGGGCTGATCGCCGCGCTGTTCGCGGTCGCGGTCGCGGGGGCCGTGGCCGTCACCTCGCAGTTCGGGGAGCGGTCGGCGGACGGCGCGCGGCAGGCGCCGCCCGCCACCGCGTCCGTCTCGAGCCGGGCCACCGCCTCGTCCCCCTCCCCCGCCGACGCCAAGCCCGCCCGCACGGCGTCCGCTCCCGCTCCCGCGGCCGCCAGGCCCGCACCCGCCGGGTACCGATCGGTCTCCGACGCCGAGGGCTTCAGCATCGCCGTACCGGACGGCTTCCGGCGCAGCACCGACGACCAGCGCGTGTTCTACGTGTCCCCGGACGGGGCCTTCCGGATCGGCGTCAAGACGACGCCCGCGGCGTCCGAGGGGCCGGTCACCCTCATGCGGCTCTCGCACGCGAGCGGCCCGGCCACCAACCCCGGATACCGCGACGGCACGGTCGTACCGACCACGCACAACGGACTGCCCGCCGCCCTGTGGGAGTTCACCTGGGACGGCTTCACCGCCGCCGAAGGGGCCCGGCACACCTTCGACGTGTGCTGGGAGGAGAGCGGGCGCCTGTACGACGTCTGGGTGTCCGCGCCCGTCGGCCGGCTCCCGGAGGCGCGCAGCCACTTCGACGCGGCGCTGGACTCCTTCGTCCCGGCGGGCTAGCGCAGACCAATGCAGTTGCTTTAAGCACCCGCCCAGTTCACAGGGCTCCTCTGCGCTTCGGCTTCGCCACCGCAGGCGCTCGTCGCCATCACCCGCAGCTGCCAGGCCCCGGGATACCCTGCCCCGCCCCACCCCGACCGGAGGTCATCTCAGTGTCACCTGCACGGGTATTCGCCGTTGCCCCGCTGGCTCTGGTGATTCTCGCCCTGTCCGGCTGCTCTTCCTGGGGCTGCACCGACACGACGGCGGAGCGCGGCAGGGCCGGTGTCAGGGTGCAGGTTGTGGACACGTACGGGCAGCCTCTCGGCGTCACCGCCGCGGTCGTCGACTGGCGCCTTGAGCCCCACCCGCAGGTGCCCTCCGAAGGTGACCGGGTCCACTTCCGCTTCCGCTTCGACGGCGCTGACCCATATTCCGACCCCACGGTGGACGCCTGCGCGGTCGACAAGGAGCGTGTCGCGTTGGGGTGTCACACGGTTCACTCGTCCCAGGCGTTCGGGCCGGCCGACGATCCCCTCACGGGCGACGACTGGCTCGCCATCGAGCAACCTGAGCAGGTTGCCGGAGTGTTGTTGATCCCCAATGACCGGTCCTACGACCGACGCACCTGTGAAGAGGACATCAAGGACGGTGGCGGGATGCATCCTCCGAAACCACCCGGCAGGGGGGACCAGCTGTAGGGGCCGGCGCCCCGGTGATTGCGCTGTTTGGTGGTCTGGTTGTGTGCGGGGCGGCAGCAGACGGGGCCGCGCTTCCTGGATAGCCTCATTCCAGGCGTTGGTCGCCTGGAGGTGCCGTGCCGGGACGGCACGCTGCGCCGGGCGATCCGGACGCAGCGGAGGCAGGAGAGCCGGTCGGCATCCAGGACCGGGCCATTCGCCGCGGCGTCGTGCGCGAACCGGCGGACGGCCTGGTGGACCGCGAGCAGGGCCCACAGCTCCTGCCGCACGGCTTCGGGGGTGCGCGATCGGAGCGGTCCGCCGGGGCCGAGGTGGTTCTTGGTCTCGTCGAAGGCCGGCTCGATCTCCCAGCGCTGCCGGGAGAGGGCGATCAGCTCGTCCGCCGGGTACCGCTCGGTGTCCGGCAGGGGCGTGCCCAGGTGCACGGCCTTGTCGTTCGTGGTGAGGGTGATGACGCGGTAGGTCGTCTCCTTCGGCAGGACCCGGCCTTCGCGGGCTGCCCGGCGGCGGACATCCTTACCGGGGCGCATCAGGGACAGCCGGGAGGCATCAGGCAACTCCGCCTGAGTGGTGCCGAGGTGGTCGGACTGGAGCCTGGCCGGCAGATGGGCGCCGGACGTGGTGAAGGCGTAGACGAATTCGACCGACCAGAACCCGCGGTCGGCGATGACGAGATCCCCGAGGCCTGTCGAGCCGGCCAGTGGGCAGGCCAGGCCCCGTTCGCCGTCCCGGTAGCCGCCGAGGCCGGCGTCGAGGATGGCGTGGGTGCCGATCTCCGCGAGCACGGCGGCTCGCACCTGCGGAAAGCCGAACGGCGTCCCGCCTGTGGAGGGGCCGTCGAAGGTGTCGCCGTTGCCCACCGAGTCCGGCACGTCGCACTGTGTGCCGTCCAGCGCCGGGAGGCGCAGACCACGCCACCACGCGCCCGTGCTCGGCAACGGCCGCGTGCACGAGCTCCGGCGTGAACGCCTTGGTCCGGATCCCTATGCGCGACCGGCATCTCGGCCCCCACCCCTCCACGAGCAGATCAACGGACCAGCCGACTCAAAAGCAACTGCATCGGCCAGCGCAGACCCCAGGGCCTGAGGGTGCGCGCGCCGCCCCGTCCCGCCCTGCGCGGGATCGGGGCGGCGTTCGGCGTTTCCGGGGTGGTGGGACGGGGAGTGTCCCTATCTCCGGGCCTGCACACCTCCCTGGGGAGGTCTTGTGGAGGTCTTCGCTCGGTGATCAACCCTGGTGAGGTGTGGGGTAGCGTCGCCGCGCTGCGCGGAGAGGAGCGGGGCATGCGCGAGATCACCGTCCCACCAGTCGTTGTTGCGGCGCCCGTCGGCGGGCTCGCCGACGTCGTGTTCCACCATGCCCAGGAGGATCCCGGCAGGGTGGTGCTCGGCCGCAAGGCCGACGGGGTCTGGGGGGACGTGACCTCCGGGGAGCTCGCCGCCGAGGTGCTCGCCCTGGCGAAGGGGCTGCTGGCCCAGGGGGTCCGGTTCGGGGAGCGGGTCGCGGTCATGTCCCGGACCCGGTACGAGTGGACCCTGTTCGACTTCGCCCTGTGGGCGATCGGCGCGCAGCCCGTGCCCGTCTACCCGACCTCCTCCGTCGATCAGGTGCACTGGATCCTCCAGGACTCCGACTGCACCGCCTGCGTCGTTGAAGACGAGGACCAGGCCATGACCGTCGGGTCGGTCATCGAGCGGCTGCCGCACCTGCGGCGGCTGTGGCAGCTGGACGCCGGGGCCGTCGACGCGATCGTCGCGGACGGCCGCGGGGTCGCCGAGGACCTGGTGCACCGGCACCGGGCGGCGGTGACGCCCGATGCCGTCGCCACCGTCATCTACACCTCGGGGACCACCGGGCGGCCCAAGGGCTGCGTGCTCACGCACGGCAATTTCATGTACGAGGCCGACACGATGGTGGCCCGCTGGGAGTCCGTCTTCCGGGCGGGGCCCGGGGAGCAGCCCTCCACCCTGTTGTTCCTACCCCTCGCCCACGTCTTCGGGCGGATGGTGGAGGTGGCGGCCGTCCGGGCGCGGGTGAAGCTGGGCCACCAGCCGGTGCTGGCGGCCGCCGAGTTGCTGCCGGACCTCGCCGCGTTCCGGCCGACGTTCGTGCTGGGCGTCCCGTACGTCTTCGAGAAGGTGTTCGCGGCGGCCCGCCGCAAGGCGGAGGCGGAGGGGCGTACGGGCCCCTTCGACCGGGCGGTGGAGACGGCCGTACGGTACGCGGAGGCGCGCGAGCACAAGGCGTTCGGGACCGGGCCGGGCCCCTCGGCGGGACTGCGCATGGAGCACCAGCTCTTCGAGAAGCTGGTGTACGGGAAGGTCCGCGAGGCGATGGGCGGCCGGGTGCGGCACGCCATGTCGGGCGGGTCGGCGATGTCGCGGCGCCTCGGGCTGTTCTTCGACGGGGCCGGGATCACGGTGTTCGAGGGCTACGGCCTGACCGAGTCCTGCGCGGCGGCCACCGCGAACCCGCCGGGCGCGACGAAGTACGGCACGGTCGGCCGGCCGATCCCGGGCAGTACGGTGCACATCGCCGAGGACGGGGAGGTGTGGCTGCACGGGAACCACGTGTTCGCCGGGTACCTGAACGACCCGCGCTCCACGGAGGCGGTGCTGCGGGACGGCTGGCTGGCGACCGGGGACCTGGGGCGGCTGGACGAGGACGGGTACCTCACGATCACCGGGCGCAAGAAGGAGATCCTGGTGACCTCCAACGGCAAGAGCGTCTCCCCGACCGCCCTGGAGGAGCGGGTGCGTTCGCATCCGCTGGTCGCGCAGTGCGTGCTGGTGGGCAACGACCGGCCGTACGTGGCCGCGCTGCTCACGCTGGACATGGAGGGGATCGCGCACTGGCTGTCGATGCGCGGGCGCCCGCAGCTGCCGGCGGCGCAGCTGGTCCACGACCCGGATCTGACGGCGGAGGTGCGCCGGGCGGTGGTGGCCGCGAACACGCTGGTCTCGCAGGCCGAGGCGATCCGCACCTTCCGGGTGCTGGCGGAGCAGTTCACCGAGGAACGGGGGCTGCTGACGCCCTCGCTGAAGCTGAAGCGGCGGGCGATCGAGAAGGCGTACGCGCAGGAG
Organism: Streptomyces sp. NPDC059355; assembly: GCF_042752335.1. Classification (NCBI taxonomy): domain Bacteria; kingdom Bacillati; phylum Actinomycetota; class Actinomycetes; order Kitasatosporales; family Streptomycetaceae; genus Streptomyces; species Streptomyces sp. NPDC059355. The sequence continues at coordinate 113,460 of NZ_JBHYXN010000008.1, forward strand.
GTTGCGGCCCTCTACCAGGCCTGACGGGCCGCTTCACCAGTATCTGACGCTCCGTCATTTCACCTCGCCGATCGTATTGACGCCTCGTCAGGTCAGCCACAGAATGCGGGGATTCCGACCGGAGGGGATCCCACACATGCTGCGACCGATCCGCACCCTGGCCGCCGCGGCGGCGGCGCTCGCGCTCGTCTCCGCCTGCAACTCCGCCTCCAACGGCTCCTCCCCCGGCAAGCCCGGGGCCGCCGGGAACTCCCGCGGCGTGAGCGCCGACTCGATCAAGGTCGGCGGGATCGTCTCCATGACCTCCGCCAGCGGGTACAGCAAGAAGGACACCGACCTCGGCGCGAAGGCCCGGTACCTGAGGGCCAACGCCGAGGGCGGGATCAACGGGCGCAAGATCGACTACCTGGGGGCGGAGGACGACGGGCAGGACCCCGGCAAGAACATGGCCGCCGCCCGCAAGCTCGTCCAGCAGGACAAGGTCTTCGCCGTCGCCCCGATGAGCTCGGTCACCTTCTCCGGCGCCGACTTCCTGGAGCAGGAGAAGGTCCCCACCTTCGGCTGGGGCACGCTGCCCTCCTTCTGCGGGCCCAAGTACATCTACGGGTTCAACGGCTGCCTGGTCCCCTCCCCCGGCGGCACCCTCAACCAGACCTGGCCCGAGGGAATCGGCCGGCTCCTCGGCGGCGCGCAGGGCAAGTCGGTCGCGGTGATCGCCAACGACAGCGACGCCGGGAAGTTCGGCATCCGCACCTTCCAGCAGGGCTTCGCGGCCGCCGGGTTCAAGGTCGCCTACGCCAAGGCCTCCGTACCCGCGACGGCGGTGCCGAGCGACTGGTCGGCGTACGTGAAGGACATCCTGGAGAGCAACGACGGCAAGGCGCCGGACGCCGTCGTCTCGGTCATGCAGACCCCGAACAACATCGGCCTCTTCACGGCGCTCAAGCGCAGCGGCTACCGGGGGCTGCTCTCCGACCCGACCGACTACGACCCGGGGCTGCTCGCCAAGGACGCCACCAAGCAGGCGCTCGACGGGGTGCACGTGCTGCTGCAGTTCCAGCCGTTCGAGTCGGCGGACCCGAAGATGACCCAGTTCAAGGCCGACATCAAGGCGGCCGCGGGCGGGCAGGAAGTCCCGCTCAGCATGCACATGTTGACCGGGTACATGTCCGCCGACCTGTTCGTCTCCATCGCGCGGAAGGCGGGCAAGGAGCTGACCGCCGAGTCCTTCCAGGCCGCCGCGCAGGGCTTCTCCGACACCGGCACGCTCGTCGGCGACCGCTCGGAGCCCAAGGGACAGAAGGACAGCTTCGGCTGCGGAGCACTCGTCCAGCTGCGCGGCGGGGCGTACGAGGTCTCCGTCCCCTTCTCGTGCCGTCAGCCCATCCCCTTCAAGTAGGGCTCGCGGCATGGGAGATCTGCTCGTCTTCGTGCTGAGCGGTCTGGTCTCCGGCGCCCTGTACGCACTGCTGGCCACCGGGCTGGTGCTGTCGTACTCGGCGTCCGGGCTGTTCAACTTCGCGCACGGGGCCACCGCCTACCTGTGCGCGCTGACCTTCTACGAGATGCACTCCGGGCTGGGCTGGCCGGCCGTCCCGGCAGCCCTGCTGGTGGTGTGCGTACTGGCCCCCGGGCTCGGGTGGGGGCTGGACCGGCTGATGTTCCGGCGGCTCGCGCGGGTCGGCGAGACGGCGCAGATCGTGGCCACGATCGGGCTGCTGGTGGCCCTGCCGGCGGCCGGGCTGTGGGCCGTGGAGATGCTCGGGGACGCGGGCGCGCCGGTGAGGCCCGCGGAGAACCAGTTCGGGCTTCCGGGGGTGGGGCCGAGCCCGGCCCGGAGCTGGCAGCTGCTCGACGGCGTGGGCGTGGACTCCGACCAGCTGATCACCTGGGTGGTGACGGCGGTGGTGGCGGTGTGCCTGTGGGTGCTGATGCGGCACACGCGGCTGGGTCTGCGGCTGCGGGCGGCCGTCGACAACCGCTCGCTGACCGAGCTGCGCGGGATCAGCGCCGACCGGCTGTCTTCGGTGGCCTGGATGATCTCGTCCGCGCTGGCGGGACTGGCGGGGGTGCTGGCGACGCCGCTGCTGGGGCTGTCGGCGCACGACTTCACCCTGTTCCTGTTCGTCTCGGCCACGGCGGCGGTGATCGGGCGGTTCGCGTCCGTGCCGCTCGCCTTCGCGGGCGGGCTGGGGCTGGGGGTGCTGCAGAACCTGGTGGCCGGGTACGCGTCGTTCGCCGAGGGGATCACCGGGTTCCGCACGGCCGTGCCGTTCCTGATCCTGTTCGGCGGGCTGCTGGTGTCGGCCCGGCGCGGGCGGACCGCGGGGACCGCGGCGCAGGACGCGGAGGCGGGTGCGGGTGCGGGTGCGGGTGCGGGTGCGGTTCCCGTGGACCATGTGGCGGGGGCCTCCTGGGCCCGGCGGTGGGGAGTGTGGGCGGCGGCCGCCGGGGTGCTGGGCGTGGCCTTCTACACCGTGACCACGCCGTTCTGGAGCGGGCTGCTCGCGCAAGGGCTGGCCCTCGGACTGGTGTTCATGTCCTTCACGGTGGTGACCGGTCTCGGGGCGATGGTCTCGCTGGCGCAGGGCACGTTCGTGACCGGGGCCGCGCTGGTGGCGGGGCTGCTGATGAGCCGGGGCTGGCCGTTCGTGGCGGCGCTCGCGGTGGGTACGTGCGTGGCGGCGGTGCTGGGGGCGCTGGTCGCGCTGCCGGCGCTGCGGCTGGGCGGGCGGACGCTGGCGCTCGCGACGCTGGCGCTGGCGTTCCTGGCGGACCAGGTGCTGTTCCAGATGCGCTGGCTGCGGAACGGGGACTCGGGGTGGTCGATCCCGCGGCCGGTGTTCGGGCCCGTGGATCTCGGCGACGACCGGGCGCTGGGAGTGGCGCTCGTGGTGCTCGTCTCGGTGTGCGCGGCGGGACTGGGCGCGCTGCGGAACTCGCCCTCGGGGCGGGCGATGCTGGCCGTACGGTCGGCGCCCGCGGCGGCCATGGCCTCGGGGGTGTCCGTCCTGCGGACGAAGCTGCTCCTGTTCACGGTGTCGGCGGGGCTGGCGGGGTTCGGGGGCGTGCTCGTCGCCTCGTACAACACCCGGATCACGGCGACGGACTTCACGGCCATGACGGGGCTGGTGTGGCTGGCGGTGGTGGTGGCCGCGGGGGTCCGGCGGCCGCAGTACGCGGTGGTGGCGGGGGTGGTCTTCGCGGTGGCCCCGCGGGTCCTGGCGGACTACGTGACGGAGTCCGCGCACCTGCCGGTGATCCTGTTCGGCCTGGCGGGGTTGGCCTTGGCCAACGATCCGGACGGGTACTGCGCCGCCGTTGCGGTACGGCGGGCCAGGCGCCGGGCCGCGGCCTCCGGCGGGGGTGGCGCAGCCGATGCCGGTGCGGGCGCCTCGGCCTCCGGCGGGGGTACGGGTGCCTCCGGTGCGGTGACAGCGGGCTCCGGCGGGGGTACGGGCCCTGCGGGGCTATCGCCCAACCCGCCCCTTCCCGAAACCGGGCTCCGCCCGGACCCGGTGCGGGGGCTCCGGCCCCGCACCCCCGGGCAGCGCCCGCCGACGGAGCCCGGCGCGCCGGGTGCCGGGGGTGGGCCCGCCCTGGAGCTGCGCGGGGTCACCGCGGGGTACGACGGGGGGCTCGTCCTGAACGGGGTCGATCTCGTCGTCCGGCAGGGGGAGATCCTCGCCGTGCTCGGGCCGAACGGGGCCGGGAAGAGCACCGCCTGCCGGGTGGCCGCCGGGGCGCTGGCCGCCGGGAGCGGACAGGTGCTCCTGCGGGGGCGGGACGTGACCCGGGACGGGCCCGTGCGGCTGGCCCGGAGCGGGGTGCTGCTCGCCCCCGAGGGACGGGGCATCTTCCCGGCGCTGACCATCGAGGAGAACCTCTCGCTGTACCTCCGCGAAGCGCAGGCGCGGGAAGGGGTCTACGAGCGGTTCCCGCGCCTGCGGGAGCGTCGGGGCGTGGCCGCCGGGGCCCTGTCCGGCGGGGAACAGCAGATGCTGGCCCTCGCTCCGCTGCTGCAGCGCCCGCCCGAGGTGCTGATCGCCGACGAGCCCTCGATGGGGCTGGCTCCGCGGGTGGTGGAGGAGGTGTACGCGCTGCTCACCGAGCTCCGGGACGCCGGGACCGCGCTGCTGCTGGTGGAGGAGAAGGCCGCCGGGATCCTCGGGGTCGCCGACACCGTCGCGTACCTCTCCCGGGGCCGGGTCACCTGGTGCGGGCCGCGCGCCGAGGTGGAGGCCGGCCGGCTGGCCGCGGCCTACCTGGGGAGGGCGACATGACGGCGCCGCCGTACGTACTGCAGGGCTGCGGCATCAGCGTCCGCTTCGGCGGCGTGAAGGCCCTGACGGGGGTGGACCTCGGGGTCCGGGCCGGGGAGGTGTGCGGGCTCATCGGGCCGAACGGGGCCGGGAAGACCACCCTGTTCGACGTCCTGTCCGGGATCCGGCGGCCCGACCGGGGGCGGATGCTCCTCGACGGGGCGGACATCACCCGCCGCTCCCCGGTCTGGCGGGCCCGGCACGGGATGCGCCGGACGTTCCAGCGGCAGCAGTTGTTCGGGCAGCTCAGCGTGGCCGAGAACCTGCTGGTCGCGCAGGAGTGGCGCGGCGGCGGGGGCGGACTGGCCGCCGACCTCCTCGGGGTGCCGGCGCGGCGCCGCCGGGAACGGGAGCGTCGGGAGCGCGGCGAACGGGTGCTGGCCGCCTGCGGGATCGGCTCGCTGGGGGCCTCGTACGCGGGCGGGCTGCCGGTCGGCCGGGCCCGGATGGTCGAACTGGCCCGCGCCGTGGCCGATCCGCCGCGCGTACTGCTGCTGGACGAGCCCGCGTCCGGGCTGTCGGCGCCCGAGCGCGCGCAGCTCGCGGCGGTCGTGCGGCGGCTGGCCGAGGAGGAGGGGTGCGCGGTGCTGCTGGTGGAGCACGACGTGGCCTTCGTCATGGAGCTGTGTACGCGGGTGGTGGTCCTGGACCTCGGAACGGTCCTCGCCGAGGGCGCGCCCGCCGAGATCCGGGCCGATCCGCTCGTCCGGGAGGCCTATCTGGGGGCGTCCTGACGGTGTGTCCGGTCCGGCTGCGCCGCCTTGGCGGGAATACGCTCGCCCGGGCGGCCGGTCGTCGCCCCCGTGCACCCGTGGACCCGTGGACCCGTGCGCCCGTAAGCGGCTGCGCCCGTACGCCCGCAGCCCGCACGCCCCAGTCCGCCGAACCGAGGGAACAGCCAGACGTGAACGACGTCCCCGCCATCCGGCTCAACAACGGCACGCTCATGCCCCAGATCGGGTACGGCGTCTTCCAGGTCCCGGACTCCGAGGCCGCGCGGGCGGTCGGGGACGCGCTGGAGGCGGGGTACCGGAGCATCGACACGGCGGCCGCCTACCGCAACGAGTCGGGCACCGGCCAGGCGATCGCAGCCTCCGGGGTGCCGCGCGAGGAGCTGTTCGTCACCACCAAGCTGTGGAACGACCGCTCCCGGACCTGGCAGCGCAACGACGTGCTGCGCGCGCTCGACGGCTCCCTGGGCAAGCTGGGCCTCGACCACCTCGACCTGTACCTGATCCACTGGCCGCGCCCGATGCGCGAAGACTTCCTCACCATCTGGAAGACCTTCGAGGAGATCGCCGAGAGCGGCCGCGCCCGCGCCGTCGGCGTGTCCAACTTCCGCCCCGCCGACCTGGAGCGGATCGGCGCCGAGAGCCCGCTGGTCCCGGCCGTGAACCAGATCGAGCTGCACCCGCTCTTCCCGCAGGCCGAGCTGCGCGCCGTGCACTCGACGCTCGGCGTCGCCACCGAGGCCTGGTCCCCGCTCGGCCAGGGCAAGGAGCTGCTGGCGCTCCCCGCGGTCGTCGAGGCCGCCGACCGGCACGGGCGCACCCCCGCCCAGGTGGTGCTGCGCTGGCACCTGCAGCTCGGCAACATCGTGATCCCGAAGTCGGTGACCCCGTCGCGGATCCGGGAGAACCTGGACGTGTTCGGCTTCGAGCTGGACGAAGCCGACCTCGCCTCGCTGGACGCGCTGGGGCGGGGGGCCTCGGCCGGGCGGATCGGGCCGGACCCGGCCGTCTTCGACATCTGAGCCGCGGATGAGCCCGCCCGACGGGGTCTACCGGATCCGCAACGCCGCCAGCGGCCTGCTGCTCCGGCTGGAGGGCAGCACCCGGGTGGGGGTGGGCCCGGACGGCCCGCCCGCTCCGCAGGCCGCCCTCCGGTGGCGGATCTCGCCGGTCCACAGCGGCGGCGGGATCGTGCACATCGTCAGCGTCCACAACGACAGGCGGCTGGACGTCGCCAACGCCTCGACGGAGAGCGGCACCCGGGTCCAGGTCTGGCGGGCGAACGCGTTCGGGGCGCAGGAGTGGATCGTCGAGGAGCATCTCGACGATCCCGGGGTGGTGTCCCTGATCGCCTGTATCAGCGGCCTGCCGCTGGAGGCGGACGAGGAGGGCCGGGCCCGCCAGTGCGAGGACACCGACTCCCCCGCCCAGTGGTGGCGGCTGGAGCCCGTCTGAGCAGCCGTCCGTGTCAGCTCGCGCCGTGGGCGGGGGCGAGGGCCTCGACGCGCTCGGCGAGCGCGAAGTCGGCGCCGGTGACGGAGTCGCCCGCGCTGTGCGTGTTCACGGACACCCGGACCGTGTTGTAGCCCAGGGTCAGGTCCGAGTGGTGGTTCAACTCGTCCTGGACCGAGGCGATGTGGGCGATGAGCGCGCTCGCCGCGAAGTGGGTGCCCAGCCGGTAGGTGCGGATGATCCTGTCGTCCTCGAAGGCCCAGCCGGGGAGCTCCCGCAACCGGTCCTCGATCTCCTTCTGCGAAAGCGGCTCGTCTGCCATCGGCATGCTCCTTCACCGTTCGGACCGGAATTCTGACGTGCGGTCAAGGTTCCCACAGCGGGGGCCGCACGGAGGGTTTCGCGCCGTGGTGCGTGCGGGTGCTTCCGTGCCGCCGCGTACGGCCCCTCGGCTAACGTCGTGGGCATGACCTCCACCCCGTCCGTCGGAGCCCTGCTGCGCACCTGGCGGGAGCGGCGCGGCATCAGCCAGCTGGAGCTGGCGGGCCGCGCCGACTCCTCGTCCCGGCACATCAGCTTCGTCGAGACCGGCCGGTCGCGGCCGAGCAAGGAGATGGTCCTGCGGCTCGCGGACCACCTCGACGTGCCGGTACGCGAGCGCAACACGCTGCTCCTCGCGGCGGGTTACGCCCCGCACTACACGCAGACCCCGCTGGACGACCCCTCCCTGGGGGTGCTGCGCGAGGGCCTGGAGCGGCTGCTGACCGGCTACGAGCCGTACCCGGCCCTGGTCGTGGACGCCACGTACGACGTCGTCGCCGCCAACCGCGGCATCGCGATGCTGCTCGACGGGCTGCCCGAACACCTGCTGGTCCCGCCGCTGAACGCCATGCGGATCACCCTGCACCCGCAGGGCCTGGCGCCGCGGATCCGCAACCTCGGCCGGTGGCGCGGGCATCTGCTGGCCCAGATGGAGCGGCAGATCGCGCTGTCCCGCTCGGCGCCGCTGCGCGCGCTGTACGAGGAGGTGTCCGGGTATCCGGTCGCCGGGCGGTCCGGGGACGCGGGGGCCGGACCCGAGGAGACCGTCCCGTACATCGCGCTGCCGCTGCTGATCGAGCACGACGGGCACCTGCTCTCCTTCGTTTCCTCGATCGCCACGTTCAACACCCCGATGGACGTGACGGTCGCCGAGCTGGCCGTCGAGACGCTGCTCCCGGCCGACGCGGCGACGGCTAAATACCTGCGCTCAGCGGTCCCCTGAGGCGGAGCGCAGTGCCTGCCGCTGCAGGGCGGCGAACGCTGCGACGGTGGCCGCCTGGGCCGGGATCCACACCAGCCCGGCGGTGGTGGGGGCGTCCCACAGGAACAGCGAGACCAGGCTCAGGGCCGCCCAGGCGCAGTTCGCCCCGATGACGAACCTCACCGGGCCGGCCGGGGGCCTGCGGCGTGCGGCGAGCAGGCCGACGCCGGCCCCGTAGAGGGTCAGGAACAGGCCGAGTTCGCACAGCGTGCCCCGCCCGGCGCCGAGCAGCCGGCCGAGCGGGGCGCAGAACACGGCGTACGCGAAGCCGTTCCCGCCCGTGACCACGGCGTCGAGGGCGAGCAGGCGGCGCAGCGCGGTCTGCGGGACGGCGGTACGGGCGATGCCGGCGGGCAGGGTCGCGGACATGACGGATCGGCCTCCATGACGGGTAGGGGCGTTCGCGCGGTCGCGGTCGCAGTCGCGGTCCCGCGGTCGAACGCGCTGGTGGGGACGGGTCCCGAGGCCGAGTGCGCGGACTCGGGACCCGATGGCTCCACTGTGCCGCCGGGCCCGCGCCGGGGTCGATTACCTCCGGGGTCATGCCCGCGGGGCGGGGCGGGCTTGCCAACCTTCTTTGACTCACATCGCAAGAAACGTTGGGATTCTCCTGTTTCACCGACAGGGGGAGGGCTACGCTGCACCCAGCCGAAGCTCTCGAACGTCCTCTCGACATACGGAGTACCTCACGGTGCCAGCTGCCGACCGACCCGACCTGGCCTCCGCCTGGGTGCGCGTCGCGGCATCGGCCGAACGGAGCGGGCGGGACGCCGCCGACGTACTGTGCCCGGAGCGGCTGAGCCGCCTGTGCGGGGTCGAACCCGCGCTCATCCCGCAGGTCGTGGCCGGGACCGCGCCCGAAGTGCCGCTGTGCCTGAGGGTGCACCGGCGCTTCCTGCGGCTGCGGGCCACCCGCCGTGACAAGCACGGCCGGGAGTGGTCGCTGGCCGCCATCGCGGAGGACTTCCAGGCGCCCGGCGCCTCCCTCGGCCCCCTCAACTCGGGCACCGGACTGCCGCGGCTGGGCCATGCGGCGGGCGTGCAGCGGTTCTTCGGGGTCTACGCCGGCTTCCTCCTGGCCGACAGCCAGTGCGCGGTGGAGCACGCCCTCGCCACCACCGGCGGCGGCGCCCCCGCGGATCTCGGGCACCTCTCGTACCTGACGGGCATGCCCCCGCAGGACATCCGGCTCACCCTCGACGGCGCGCCGCCCCGGCTCCCGCTCAAGGAGCAGGTCCGCCAGCGGTTCGAGCACCTGCGGCGCACCCGGCCGCGCGCGGACGGCCAGGCCCACTCCCTCGCCGCCATCGCCGAGTCCTTCTACGCGTCGGGGCAGTCGCTGACCCGCCTCGCGCGCGGCGACGGCCTGCCCAACCTCGCGGCGGCCGCCGGGATCCAGCGCTTCTACGGGGTCGACGGCGGCTTCCTGCTGGCCGACGACACCGAGGCGCTCGCCACCGCCCTCGCCGGGATCGAGCAGGAGCTGGAAACCGCCGAACGGAGCACGGAGAACCCGATGCTGGCCGTCCTGCGGGCGCACGATGTACGGAGCATCGTCACGCGCGCCGGGCGGCTCTCCCCGGCGGGCTGGAAGTCGCTGGCCGACCACCTCGACGACCTGCTGGCCCGCGAGGGACAGCTGACACGCGAGAGCTCGGGCCGCGTGGCGGTGCCGGACGACCGGAAGGCTGCCGAGGGGGGAACGCCATGAGGACCACACGAAGCATGCGGAAACTCGGCGGAGATCTGCTGGCGGAAGCGCGCCTGGCGCAGCCGGCCGATGCCGCCGAGATCATCGGAAGCCTGTGCGCCGCGTACGGCCGCCGGCGCGGCGGCCGGCCCGTGGAGTTCCGGTTCGCCGGGTTCCCGCCCGACACGGCCAGCGGGCTGTGGCTGGAGATGGAGGAGCGCGACCTGCTCGTCATCGAGGAGCGCACCCGGCCCGAGCACCAACTCGTGATCGCCTGCCACGAGTTATGGCACCTGGAGGAAGGCACCTGCGACAGCCACGGCCCGGGCATGGCCGTGGCGGCCCGGCTCACCGGAGACCGGGGCGACCTCGCGCAGCTGCTGCACTCGGAGACCGGACTGGGCAGCGTGGTCCGGCAGGCGGCCGCTCGCGCCGACCGGGAGGACCCGGCGGAGATCCGGGCGGAGACCTTCGGCCTGTATCTCGGCCAAGTCCTCAAGGCGTACTTGCCGGGGCCCCGCGAGGAGCGGTTCCCCGAGGCGATCGAGCGCATCAAGTCCTCGCTCGGCTGGGGCCGTTGAGTGCACGCCCGCGCGGCGTACCGATGACGCCCCGGTGACCGGCGCCTCCCCTCCCGACGCACCTCACGCGCGCCGCTGCCCCCGCACGGCCCTGACAGAGAGCACCACGATGACCCAGTCCTCCCCGCCCCGCCACGCCGTCGTCATCGGCGGCAGCATGGCCGGCCTGCTCGCGGCGGCCGTGCTCGCCGAGCACGCGACGGTCACGATCATCGACGCCGACACGCTGCCCGACAGCCCGGCGCCGCGGCGCGGACTCCCGCAGGCCCGGCACGTCCACGTCATGTGGTCGGGCGGGGCGCGCGCCATCGAGAAGATACTCCCGGGCATCACCGACGCGTGGACGGCGGCCGGCGCGATCCGCCGCAGCCTGCCCACCGACCTCGTCACCATGACCGCGCAGGGCTGGATCCCGCGCTGCGGGGAGAAGCAGTTCAACATCTCGTGCAGCCGCGACCTCCTCGACGCGGTGGTCCGCGCCCGGGTCACGGGGCTGCGCGGCATCACCACGCTCCAGCAGAGCCGCGTACGGGCCCTGGAGGGCACGGCGGCCCGCGTCACCGGCGTCCGTGTCGACACCCCCGCGGAGCAGAACCGGCTGGTGACCGCCGACCTCGTGGTCGACGCGAGCGGGCGCGGCTCGCGGGCCCGGGCCTGGCTGCAGGAACTGGGGGTCGGCGGGATCAGACAGGCTCAGGTCGACTCCGGCCTGGTGTACGCGACCAGGATCTTCGAAGCCCCCGCCGGGGCGCACGAGATGGGCTTCCCGATCGTCAACGTGCAGTCCGATCCGCGGGTGTACGTACCCGGCCAGACCGCGACGATCGTCCCCATCGAGAACGGCCAGTGGCAGGCCACCCTGTCCGGCACCCGCGGCGGCCAGCCCACCGGCGACCCCGAGCAGTTCATCCCGTTCGCCAAGGGCCTGCGCGACCCGATCGTCGGCGAGCTCCTCGACAGCAGGAAGCCCCTGAGCGACATAGCCGTCACCCAGGGCACCGCCAACCGCCGGGTCTACTTCGAGAAGGCGGACCTGCCCGACGGGTTCTTCGCCGTCGGCGACTCCGTCGCGACCTTCAACCCGCTGTACGGACAGGGCATGACCGTCGCCGCGCAGGGGCTGCTGGCCGTACGGACCCTGCTGCGCACCCAGGGGCTCGCCCATCCCTCCTTCGGCCGCGAGGCGCAGCGCGCGCTCGTCCCGCAGGTGTCCACCGCCTGGGAGCTCGCCACCTCGCAGGACATCCTGTACCCGGGGGCCACCGGCATGAAGCCGCGGGCCGGTGTCGGTCTGCTCAACGCGTACGTCAACCGGCTGATGACCGGAGCCACCACGCGGGAGGCGCTCACCGCCGCGTTCCTCCAGGTCGTCACCATGAGCAGCACTCCGGCGTACTGGCTGCGCCCCCTGGTGGTCTGGCGCGTGCTGCGCGCCTCGGACCGGGGTGCGCTGAAGGCGCCGCCGCTGACGGCGGCCGAGCGGGCCGTCGCGGGGCTCGACCAGGGGTCCGGGCCGGTCGATCCCGTGGGTCCCGTCGGTCAGGCGCGATGAACGACGGTCTCATCCTCTACGTTCCGGGGTCGGTGATGATCCTGGCGCTGCTGATCAAGGCGCCGACCCTGCGCCGGGGCTGGGACCAGCCGCTGATGCGGGCCGTGTGCACCCTGCTCGTGGTCGGCTGCCTCGTCATGTTCCTGGCTGCGCCGCCGACGATCTCCGCGGTCAACCGGTTCACGGGGATCGTCAACTTCTCGGCCCCGCTCGTGTACAGCGCGCTGACCGCGTTCTCCGGATCGTGCATCGTCCTGGTCCTGCAGTGGGGCGGTGGCCCGCCGGCCGTCGTACGGCGGGCCACCCGGCTGACGGTGGGCGTGTTCAGCGCCGTCACCCTGCTCATCGTCGTCCTGTTCGCGATCGGCGACGCGCCCGTGGAGCGGCTGCGCGACCTGGACACGTACTACGCCAACACGCCCTGGCTGCGCGAGATGATCGTCTGCTACCTCCTCGCGCACACGGTGGGCAGTTCGACGCTGACCCTGCTGTGCTGGAAGTGGCTGCTGCGCGTGCGCCCCTCGCTGCGCCCGCTGCGCACCGGACTGGCCCTGATCGTGCTCGGCGGAGCGCTGGACCTGGGCTACCTGGTCACGAAGTGGGCTGCGGTGGGCGCCCGCTGGGCGGGCCGCGACTGGGACGGCCTGTCCACGTACGTGGCCCCGCCGTTCGCCTCCGCCGCGGCCCTGATGGTGGGCTCGGGGTTCATCGTCCCGCTGGTCGGCGGCTCGGCGGCCTGGCGGGACTTCAGCCGGTACCGGCGGCTGCACCCGCTGTGGAAGGCGCTGCGCGGCTTCGCCGCGTCGAGCGTGACCACGGTGCCGCTGACCTGGTGGTCGCCGATCGGGATCCGGCTGATCCACCGCGAATCGGTGATCGACGACGGGATCCTCGCCCTGGCCCGCTGGTTCGACCCGGCCGTACGGGACGCCGCCTACGAGGCCGCCCTCGGCCAGGGCATGTGCGCGTCGCGGGCCTCGGTCGTGGCCGACGCGGCCATGCTCGCCGCGGCCTGCCGGCGCCGGGAGGCGGCCGCCGCCGAAGCCGCGGCGGCCGCAGACCGGGAGGCCGGGGCCGGGGCCGACCAGGGGCTGCCCGAGCCGTACCGGCTGGACTCCCGGCCGCTGGCCGCGCTGGCCCGGGAGTTCCGCACCTCCCCCATCGTGGCGGCCGTACGGCGGGACCCGGCCGCGCTCTGAAGGCGCCGGCCGCCGGTCTTCACCCGGCGAGGGCGTCCTCCGGCTCGGGGTTCCGCGCGAGCCAGGCCCCGTAGGCCCGCACCCGGCGCCAGTGCTGGAGCTGGTCGAGGGCGAACGTGGCCCGGGGGGAGGCCGCCGGGCGCGGCTCCAGCCCGCGCGCCAGCCGGTGCAGCTGGAAGCGTACGAAGGCCAGCAGCGCGGCGCCGGCCAGGTCCCGGTCCTTCCAGCGCAGCCGCTCCACGGTCACCCGTACGTCCTCCCCGGCGCGCCAGCGGGCCGGCAGATCGGGGCGGAACGCCAGTGCGGAGGCGAGCCCGACGACGGACACCCCACGGGCCAGGACCTTCCGAGCGGTCTCCTGGCGGCCTATCCCGCCGGTCAGCATCAGCGGCATCGTGGCCGCGTCCAGGAACTGCTCGGCGAAGGTGAGGAAGTACGCCTCCCGTTCGAGGGTCCGCAGGTCGGCGGTGCGGCCCAGGGTCGCGGGGCTCTCCACGCTGCCGCCGGACAGTTCGACCAGGTCGACGCCGAGGCCGGCCAGGGCCCCGAGGACCTGCGCCGCGTCCTCGGTGTCGAAGCCGCCGCGCTGGAAGTCGGCGGTGTTGAGCTTGACGCCGACCGCGAAGCCGGGGGCCACCTGCGCGCGGACCGCCCGGACGACCTCGGTGAGCAGCCGGACCCGGTTCTCCGGGCTGCCGCCCCAGCGGTCGGTGCGCCGGTTGACCAGCGGGGAGAGGAACTGGCTGAGCAGGTAGCCGTGGGCGGCGTGGATCTGCACCCCGTCGAAGCCGGCCTCCTCGGCCCGCCGGGCCGTGACCGCGAACCGGGCGATGGTGGCCTCGATGTCGGCCTCGGTCATCGCGGTGGGGCGGGCGAAGCGCTTGGTGTGCTTGCCCAGGCTCACGCCGATGTCGGAGGGCGCCCAGGCCGTGCCGGGCATCTCGGAGCCGACCTGCCGGCCCGGGTGGTTGATCTGCATCCAGACCCGGCCGCCACCGCTGGACGCGGCCTCGGCCCAGCGGCGGAAGGGGTCGAGCGGGGAGCGGGCGTCGAGGACGATGGTGCCCGGCGCGGTCAGCGCCCGGCGGTCGACCATCACGTTCCCGGTGATCAGGAGGCCCGCGCCGCCCCGCGCCCAGCGGCGGTAGAGGCGCTCGATGCGCTCGTCCGGCAGCTGACCGGACCCGGCGAGGCTCTCTTCCATGGCCGCCTTCGCCAAGCGGTTCGGCAGGGCCGAGCCGCCCGGCAGCTCCAGTGGCGTGAACAGGTCCATCAGCAGTCTCCCCAGGAAACGTGTTGCACGTGTCATCGCGCGCCCCGGCGCAAAACATACCGCTCGCTCCCCGAAGCCCGTCAGGCTCCGCCCACAAGAATCAAGACACCCCGAACCCCCCGAACACGCGGAACGCCCCGGGCCGAAGGACCCGGGGCGCCTGCCGTACGCGGCGTGCGTGCGAGGAGTGCGTACGCGGCATTGCCGTACGCGGCGTGCGGCGCGGCGGTCAGAGGTCCGCGAGCTCCAGCCCGGCCTGGGCGGCGGCCGCCTGGACCGTCTGCTCCAGCAGCACGGCGATGGTCATCGGGCCGACACCGCCCGGGACCGGGGTGATCAGCGAGGCGCGGGCGGCGGCGGACTCGAAGTGGACGTCGCCGACGTTGCCCTCGTTGTAGCCGGCGTCCAGGACCACGGCGCCCGGCTTGATGTCCTCGCCCCGGATGAACTCGGCCTTGCCCACGGCGGCGACCAGCACGTCGGCCTGGCGCACGATCGAAGGCAGGTCGACGGTGCGGGAGTGGCAGTAGGTGACGGTGGCGTTCTGCTCCAGCAGCAGCATGCCGGCCGGCTTGCCCAGGATCGCGCTGCGCCCGACGACCACGGCGTGCTTGCCGGTCAGGTCCACGTCGTACTCGGCGAGGAGCCGCATGATGCCGCCGGGGGTGCAGGACACGAAGCCCGGCAGCCCGAATCCCATGGCGGCGAAGGAGTGCATGGTGACCCCGTCGACGTCCTTGCCCGGGGCGATGGCCTCGAAGGCGGCGCGCTCGTCGATGTGGTGCGGGACCGGGTGCTGGAGCAGGATGCCGCTGATCTCCGGGTCCTCGGAGAGGGCGGTCAGCGCGGCGACGAGCTCCTCGGTGGTGGTCTCGGCCGGCAGCTCCACGTGGCGGGAGGTGATCCCGGCCTTGGCGCAGCGGTTCTGCTTCATCTTCACGTACGTCACGGACGCCGGGTCCTCGCCGACCAGCACGGTCGCGAGACAGGGGGCGGTGCCGGTGCGCTCGGTGATCTTCGCCGCGAGGGCGGCGGTCCGCTCCGAGACACGGCGGGCGAGGGCGGTGCCGTCCATCAGCCGGGCCAGGCCGGTGTCGGTGACAGTGGCAGTCTGGGCAGTCGTCACGGGGTCTCCTGAGCGTCGCTGCGGATCGCGGGTTCGCGGGGTTCGCGGTTCGCCCAGGCGCGCGGCAGGAGACGTACGTGCGGGGACGTACGCCGGGCCGCTCCCCGGTGGTGATCCACCCGAACGCCAGTCACGGCCCGGCTCCACTCTAATGGACCCCGTCGGCGGGTGCGGTGGTCCGCAGCGGCGCCCGGTGTGCGGGATCCGGTCAAACCGGTGGATCACCGGCGCCACTCCTGGGACGATCGAGACATGACGCGCACTTTCGACCACCTCGTCGCCGAAGCCGAGTCCGTTTCGGTCGACGGCTGGGACTTCTCCTGGCTCGACGGCCGGGCCACCGAGCAGCGCCCCTCCTGGGGCTACCAGCGGCTGCTCGGCGAGCGCCTCGCCCGGGTCCGCTCCGCCCTCGACATCCAGACCGGCGGCGGAGAGGTGCTCGCCGGGGCCGGGCCGCTGCCCCCTCTGACGGCGGCCACCGAGTCCTGGCCGCCGAACATCGACAAGGCGACCCGGCTCCTGCACCCGCTGGGCGCGGTCGTGGTCGCGGACGCCGACGAGCCGCCGCTGCCGTTCGGCGACGAGGCCTTCGAGCTGATCTCCAGCCGCCACCCGGTGACCATCTGGTGGGAGGAGATCGCGCGGGTGCTGCGCCCGGGCGGTACGTACCTCTCGCAGCAGGTCGGGCCGGCGAGCGTCTTCGAGCTCGTCGAATACTTCCTCGGACCCCAGCCGGAGGAGGTCCGGCGCGGCCGGCACCCCGACGACGCGGTGGCCGACGCCGGCAAGGCCGGTCTCGAAGTGGTGGATCTGCGCTCCGAGAGACTGCGTACGGAGTTCCACGACATCGGAGCCGTGATCTACTTTCTCCGGAAGGTGATCTGGATGGTGCCCGGCTTCACGGTCGGGCAGTACCGGGACCGGTTGCGCGAGCTCCACGAACGGATCGAACGTGACGGCCCGTTCGTGGCGCATACCGCCCGTTTCCTCATCGAAGCCCGCAAAACGGGCTGACGGGAAGGGCGCGCAGGCGCGGACGGATCCACGGCCGAATGGTTGCGCGCCCACAGCGTGGCGCAGGTCACTCAATTCAGCGCGTAACGAATCGACTCGGGCATGCGATGAACCGACAGGTGTCCTCGCGCGGCCCCGGAATACAGACCCCCCTCGGGTCTGTTTCCCGAGTCCGCGCGATGATGTCCCGCCCACTCCCTATCTGTTCGCAACGAGAGGCTCCTTGTGTCGCTCAGCCCGTCCCGTACGTTCCCTCCGGAGATCGCCGAATCGGAGGCCCTCGTCACGCTCGTCGAGCGCGGCCGCGAGCAGGGTCACATCAACGGTGACGACGTGCGCCAGGCCTTCGAGGCCGGCCGCATCCCGGTGGACCAGTGGAAGCGGGTCCTGCGCAGCCTGAACCAGGTCCTGGACGAGGAGGGTGTCGCGCTGCACGTCAGCGCCGCCCCCGCCACGAAGGCTGCCGCGAAGAAGCCCCGCAAGGCGGCCGCCGCGCCTGCCCGCACCGTGACGAAGAAGGCGGCCGCCGCGCCGCGCCCCATCGGTGCGCGCAAGGCCTCGGCCACCAGCGCGGCCCCGGCCACCGCGGCGGCGATATCCGCTTCGTCGGCCGCGGCCACCGAGGACGAGGTGACGGCCGACGCCGCCGCCGAGCCGAAGAAGCGGACGGTCAAGAAGACCGCCGCGAAGAAGACCGCGGTGAAGAAGACCGCCGCCGCGGCCAAGAAGACCAGTGCCAAGGACTCGGACGAGGGCGAGACCCCGGCCGCCGAGGGCGAGGACTGGGCCGCCGAGGACCTCGCCGACGAGGCCGAGGAAGAGGCCCCCAAGGCCGGCGGCGCCCAGGGCTTCGTCCTGTCCGACGACGACGAGGACGACGCCCCGGCGCAGACGGTCATGGTGGCCGGTGCCACCGCCGACCCCGTCAAGGACTACCTGAAGCTGATCGGCAAGGTGCCGCTCCTCAACGCCGAGCAGGAGGTCGAGCTCGCCAAGCGCATCGAGGCGGGTCTCTTCTCCGAGTACAAGCTCGAAGAGGAGGAGGACCACAAGCCCGCGTTCAAGCGCGAGCTGGAGATCCTCGTCGAGGACGGCCGCCGCGCCAAGAACCACCTGCTGGAGGCCAACCTCCGCCTCGTGGTCTCCCTGGCCAAGCGCTACACCGGCCGCGGCATGCTCTTCCTGGACCTGATCCAGGAGGGCAACGTCGGTCTGATCCGCGCCGTGGAGAAGTTCGACTACACCAAGGGCTTCAAGTTCTCCACGTACGCGACCTGGTGGATCCGGCAGGCGATCACGCGTGCCATGGCCGACCAGTCGCGCACGATCCGCATCCCCGTCCACATGGTCGAGATCATCAACAAGCTCGCCCGTGTGCAGCGCCAGATGCTCCAGGACCTGGGCCGCGAGCCCACCCCGGAGGAGCTGGGCAAGGAACTCGACATGACCCCCGAGAAGGTCATCGAGGTCCAGAAGTACGGCCGCGAGCCGATCTCCCTGCACACCCCGCTGGGTGAGGAGGGCGACAGCGAGTTCGGTGACCTCATCGAGGACTCCGAGGCGGTCGTGCCGGCCGACGCCGTGTCGTTCACGTTCCTCCAGGAGCAGCTGCAGTCGATCCTGGGCACGCTCTCGGAGCGTGAGGCGGGCGTCGTCTCCATGCGTTACGGCCTGAACGACGGCCAGCCGAAGACCCTGGACGAGATCGGTCGCGTGTACGGGGTCACCCGTGAGCGCATCCGCCAGATCGAGTCCAAGACCATGTCGAAGCTGCGCCACCCGTCGCGTTCGCAGGTCCTGCGCGACTACCTCGACTGAGCCGGCCCGCGCCCCTCAGGCCAGTCGGAAGACCGGCCCGCGGGGCGTGAACGGCAGGGTGGCACCCTGCGGAACCAGATAGGCGTGCTCGCGCCGGATCCGCAGGGTGTCGCACCACCCGTCCGTGATCACCAGCACCGGCGCCTGCGGAGGGAAGTCCTCCGCGCGCTGGAGCAGGTCGATGCCGGGCTGGAGCTCGGTCCCGCCCCGCCCGCGTACCTTCACCCGCCCCGCGATCTCGGTCGGGGGCAGATAGCCCGCGTCGTAAGGCGCCGCGTCGCAGAACACGACGCGTGCCGCCGGTACGTCGCGGGCTTCCGCGTACGAGGCGATGGCGCCCAGCGCCTTGCCGAGCAGGGCGGCGGGCATCGACCCCGAGGTGTCGAGGACCACGCCGAAGGTGCAGCGGGCGGTCTCCTCGGGCGGGAAGTACCGGCCCGCCCGGGGGATGTCCGGGGTGGAGGCCTGGCGGCGCGCCGGACGGGCGTAGGAACGTACGGGCTCCGGGCGCGGCACGTACTCGTCGAACCAGCGGGCGAGCCGGGCGTCCCAGGGCACGGGCGGGTGCGCCAGCGCCCGGATCTCCTGGACCAGCCCGGCGGGCAGCAGCCCGCGCTCCCCGTACCCGTGCAGGTCGAAGCCCTGGAGCAGGCCGCGCCGGTAGAACTCGTCCAGGTCGGTGTACGGACCGCTCCCCGAGTGGGTCAGCGGCTCGCCCAGGATGTCCCCGAGCCCCTTGCCGCGCAGGGTCGACAGCCGGCGCCGGCGGCGCAGGTCGGTGGCGATCCGGTCGTAGACCTCCTCGACGGAGAGGTCCTTCAGCTCCGGGTCGTACAGCAACCCCTCGGGCATCTCGCCGACACCCATCTCCACCAGCCAGCCGTTGACCACGTAGTCGGCGGCCACGTTGTGCAGGTACGGGTCGCGGGCCCCGCGCCGCTCGCCGTGGCGCAGGGCGGCGTGCAGCATCTCGTGGGCCAGGATGAAGCGCCATTCGGCGTCGGTGAAGCCGCGCAGCGGGTTGACGTAGATCTCCCCGGCGCTCGCGCTGACGGCGGCGACGGCGATGCCCTCGGCGCGGGCGAGCTCGGCGTCGGCGACGATCCGCAGGCCGGCGGCGAGCCCGCCGAGCAGCGGGTACGAGGAGACGAACCAGTTCAGGGCGCGGTCCCACGGGCGCGGGCGGACCCGCTCCCCGGTGACCCGGTCGCGGCGGCCGCCGGCCACGTCCATGGCGGCGGAGACGCTGCGCGTCAGGGCGTGCGCGAAGGAGGTCTCCCAGTCGGGGGCCTTGTCGTGCTCCCCGCCGTGCCAGGTGACCAGGAGCTGGTCGGGGTGGGGACCGGCGGTGCCGCAGTGTGCGTACGCGGCGGGGACGCCGTCACGGCGCCAGCGGGCGGCGAGCAGTTCCTCGTCGCCACCGGGGTACTCGGCGGGGAGGTGGTCGGGGGCCCGGCCGATGGGGAACGTCTGCAGGAAGCGGTTGACGACGACGCAGCGGGCGGCGAGCTCGGCCGGGCCGGGCTGCGGGCGCTCCGCCTCCGCTGCGGCGGGGACGTGGCCGAAGCCGAGGTGGAGCAGGGCGTGGGCGATGGCCCACGCCCACTCCAGGGGTTCGGCACGCCGCGTGGGGTGGACGTGGACGGTGCCGTTGGAGGTGACGGAGGCCAGTCCCGCGGCCGGGGCGGCCCGGCAGTCGGCCTGCCGGCAGATGCTGCCGTCGAGGGCGCCGAGGGCAGGGTTCCGCTTGACCAGGGCGAGGCCCTCGGCGAAGGCCTGGGTGGCCGGGTCGGGCGCGGCGTCCTTCTTCCGCGAGGTCCGGCTCACGCGGCGGCCTCCCGGCGCGCGGGGGCCGCCGTACGGGCGCGGACGGTGGCCGTCGTACGGGCGCGGGCACGGCTCGTCGTACGGGCGCCCTCGCCAGGGCGCGCGGCGGCGCTCACCGGCGGGCCGCGACGAGTCGCGGCATGTCGCGGGCGGCCTCGACCAGGAACCAGGCGGGCAGCACCGGCAGGCCGTCGGCGTCGTCGGCGATGACGGTCTGGGCGACCTCCACGGAGATCTCGGCGAGCTGTACGAGCAGGGACTTCGCGCGGTAGGCGGTCTGCCGGACGGCGGGCGAGACGTGCTCCTTGCGCTCCGGGAGCTCCTTGACCAGGCGGCCGCGGAAAGCCTCGGCGAGGTAGTAGAGCAGATCGCGGTCGGCGGGGCGGGTGGGCCAGGAAGCGTCGCCCTTGATGATCGCCTCGATGCCGAAGGCGTGTCGGACGATCTTGGCGTAGCCGCAGAAGGAGACGGCGTGCGCGGGGGTGAGGGTGCCGTGCGCGACGATCTTGAGGGTCTGCTCGTCCAGGTCCGGCCCGAAGGAGTGCAGGGCGTCGGAGAGCACGTGCCAGGAGCGCGGGGTGGAGAAGGGCTCCTCGGTCTTGGGCGGCGCGGACCACAGGTGGTCGGGGCGGTCCGTGAGGTGATCGGTGATCCAGGGGTGGATGCCGTTCTCCCCGGCCCACACCAGCCAGTCGGCCGCGGAGGCCCGGAGGTGCACGTGGGTGAGCCGGTTGACCAGCGCGGAGGCGATGGGCCGGGCCAGCGCGTTGTCGGTGGCCCGGTTGCCGGCGCCGATGACGATGGAGCCGGCGGGGAGCTCGTAACTGCCGATCCGGCGGTCGAGGATGAGGGAGTAGAAGGCCTTCTGGACGTCCGGGGTCGCGGCGTTGAGCTCGTCGAGGAACAGGCAGTACGGCTCGTCGCGGGCGATGGCCTCGGGCGGGCAGAACACGGAACGGCCGTCGCGGATCTGCGGTACGCCGATCAGGTCCTCGGGCGCGAGCTGCGTGCCGAGCAGGCTGACGCACTCCAGGCCGAGCGAGTCGGCGAACTTCCTCACCAGCGAGGACTTGCCGATTCCGGGTGCCCCCCAGAGGAACACGGGCCGCACGGTGGCGAGGCCCAGCAGCAGTTCGGGGATCTGGGCGGGGGTGACGGTCACGGCGGCCTGCACGAGAAGCTGTCCTCAGGGGTGGGGTACGTGGCGCGCCCAGTGTGGGCGCACCCCGTACCCCGAAGCACCCGGTTTTTCGCGGGCCGGTGCCGGCCTCAGTTCTCCAGGAGGTGCTTCAGCTTCTCCTCGTTGCGCGGCATCTCCTTGCGGGCGTACGGCTTGACCACGAGCGGGGCGATGACCTTGCCGATGCCGTGGCCCTCGAAGTCGAGGTCCAGGGTCACGCGCGAGCGCTTGCCGCCGTCGAGGGACTCGATGGTGCCGCGCACATCGCCGCGCACGGGTCCGCCGAGCCCTTGGATGTGCCAGCTGCGCGGCCGGTCGAGCTCCGTGACCTGCATGGTCATCGGGAACTCCCGCTTGCCCATGCGCCGGGTGACGACGACCTTCGAACCGACGTGGACGGGTGCGCCGTCGAGCGGGCGGGCGGAGACGGCACTGTCCTGCCACTCCGGCAGGTGCGTGGGGTCCGTGACGTAGTCGAAGACGTCTTCGGGACTGCGGGAAATGTCGATGCTCTCTCTGATCGCGGACATGGCGACCCCTTACTGCCCCCTGCGTGTCCTCGTCGTTTCCTTTCGATCGCTCTCGTTCCACGCTACCGCGCAGGTCAGGCGGCGGCCCGGTGTCCGGCCCGGTGCTTGCGGGCGGACATCGCCGCGTAGACGAGGACGCCGGCGAAGAGGAACAGCACGCCCTGGTAGACGGCCGCGTAGCCGGAGCCGGCGACCAGCCACATCGAGAAGCCGAAGGCCAGACCCGCGAGGACCCCGTCGCGGACCAGGCGGCCGCGGTGGACGCGCTCGGACTGCCCGGAGAGCAGGAAGTAGATCTGCGCGGCGGTCGAGAGCAGGTACGGGACGGTCGCCGTGAAGGTGGTGACCAGGACGAGGATCTCGAAGACCCCGTCCGAGCCGGCCGTGTAGTTGTAGACCGTCAGGCAGGAGGCCAGGACGACGGTGACGAGCACGCCGACCACCGGGACGCCCCGCTTCTTCGTCTCGAAGACCTTCGGGAAGAGCCCGTCGCGGGCGGCGGCGTACGGGGTCTGCGCGCTGAGCAGGGTCCAGCCGTTGAGGGCGCCGAGCATCGAGATCACGGCCGCGCAGGCGACGAGCGTGCCGCCCCAGGTGCCGCCGAACATCGCGTTGACGGCGTCGGTGAAGGGGGCCTCGGAGGCGGCCAGCTCGTCGTGGGGTACCAGGCCGAAGACGGAGAGGGTGCCCAGCAGGTAGACGGCGGCCGCGCCGGCGGTGCCGAGGATGGTGGCCCGGCCGACGTTGCGGGCCGGGTCGCGGACCTCGCCCGCGCTGACGGCGGCCGACTCGACGCCGAGGTAGCTGAAGAGCAGGATCGCCGCGGCGGCGGAGACCGCGCCGACGGGGCTCTGGCCCGTGGCCTGGAAGGGGCCGAGGTTGGCCGGGTCGAAGAAGAACAGCCCGCCGACGGCGACCAGCAGCAGCGGGGCGAACTTCAGCACGGTGGCCACCAGTTGGACGGCGCCGACGTAGCGGGTGCCGGCCAGGTTGGCGAGCGCGGGGAGCCACTGCACGGCGAGGGCGGCCAGGCACATCGCCGCCTTGTGCCCGCCGATGGCCGGGAAGAGCACGGTGAGGTAGCCGACGGCCGCCACCGCGAGGGCCGCGTTCGAGACCCAGGCGGTGATCCAGTAGCTCCAGGCCGCGAGGAACCCGGCGAAGTCGCCGAACGCGGCGCGGGCGTAGACGTACGGACCACCGGTCTGCGGGAGCCGCTGCGCGAGCCGGCCGAAGACCAGGGCGAGGGCTATCGCACCGGCGGTGAGCACGCCGAAGGCGACGAGGCTGATCGTGCCGAAGGGTGCCACCGAGGCGGGCAGCAGGAAGATCCCGCCGCCGATGATGTTGCCCATGACCAGGCAGGTCGCGATCGGCAGGCCGAAGCGGCGCGCGTGGGGGTCGCGGCCCTGCTCGGGGGGTGCGGCGGCCTCGGCAGGCAGGGTTGCGGTGCTGGTCATCGGTGGTGCGCCTCTGGATGTCTCACATGCTGGGCAGGGTCAACACATGGTTGACCACCGCGAAGGCGCCACAAAATCAGCGGATTTCGTCCCGTGCGGACACCCTTGCGGAAGGAAGGCTTCCGCCGTTTCCGCCCCCGGACGGGGGTTCCTCCACCGGCTGCGCCCCTGGGGCCGCCGCCTCGCCCGCCTGCGCCTCGCCCATCGCCGCCTCACCCATCGCTGCCTCACCCATCGCTGCCTCACCCACCGCTGCCTCGCCCACCGGCGGATCGACCGGCACCTGGGGGCCGTCCGCCTCCCGTAGCCAGCGCCGCAGCACCTCGTGCACCGCCTCCGCGCCCACCAGGCCCGGCTCCGGCTCCGACAGCTCCGTCGGCCACATCAGGAACGGGCGCCCCTGCTCCCCGCCCAGGCCGCCGTGCGAGCCGATCTGCTCCTCGAAGGCGTGCACCGACCCCGCGAGCGGGTCGTACGACGAGTTCACCATGACGTCGGCCACGTGCGGGAAGGCGTCGGTCCGCCGGACCGCCTGCTCCGCGCCGGGCCCGAACCGGGCCAGCAGCTCCTGCGCCGCACCGGGCTCGTCGAGGCGGGCCACCGCCCCTCCCGGGCCCAGCACCTCCCCGTCCACCAGCAGGAACCCGATGCCCGGGTGGTTGGCCAAGGTCGCCAGCAGGGCCGGGTGCGCCCGCTCGATCCGCTCCCGCGAGGCCCGTCCCCGTACGTCCGGGAAGGAGATCAGCCCGAGGTTGCCCGAGGCCAGCACCACCGGGTCCGGACCCCGCTCCGGGTGGGCCTGCTCACCCTCCTCCACCGGCCTGTGCAGGGCCGCGCGCACCGCCGCGCGGGCCTCGGCGCCGCTGCGGGTGCGGCCGGCCCGGCGCGAGACCGGCAGTCCGCAGCCCGCGCGGACCAGGTCCTTCAGGGTCAGCCCGTACCGGCCCAGGAAGGTCTCCCCCGGGCTCTGGCCGTGGTCCGAGAGCAGCACGATCCGGTACTCCCGGGGTGCGTGCTCGGCCACGCGGGCGATCAGCGCGAGGCTGCGGTCGAGCCGGGCCAGCACCCGGTCGGTGTCCCGGCCGTGCGGCCCCGAGTGGTGGGCGACCTCGTCGTAGGCGACGAGGTCGGCGTAGATCGCGGCGCGCCCCGCGAGCATGTCGCCGATCACCGCCGCGACGACGACGTCCCGTTCGACCACCGTCGCGAAGGCGCGGATCAGCGGGTACAGCCCGCCGCGGGCCACCCGCGGCCGCTCTTCGCGCAGCCGGGCCCGCAGCGACTGGCCGATCTCCCGGGCGACCTCGGCGACGAAGGACAGCGCGGTGCGGACGGCGTTGGCCGGGTCGCAGAAGTACGCGAAGTAGCCCGCTCGGGAACGGTTCGCCCGGCCCCGCCGCGCCGAGACCGACAGGACGAGGGCCAGCTGGTCGGCGCCGCCGCTGAAGAGGTTGCCCCGGCTCGCCCCGTCGAGGGTCAGCAGCCCGCCGTCGCCGGTGCGCGCGACGGCCCGGCGCTGGAGTTCGGCGGCGCTGGTCGGCCGGTTGCAGACCACCACCTCGCCGGTGTCCTTCTCGTACCAGCGGAAGGCGGGCACGTCGTGGTTGGAGCCGTGCAGGATGCCGAGCTGGCTGGCGCCGGTCTGGCTGGACCAGTCGGTGCGCCAGGGCGTGATGTGGTGGCTGCCGTCCAGCCAGCCCGCCACCGTGGGCATCAGAGCGCTGCCCGCCGCGTGGCGCAGCGTCCCGTACCCGACGCCGTCGAGCTGGAGGAAGACCAGGCCGGGGGCGCTCGGGCCGGCGCCGGGCGCGCCCTTGAGCCGGGTGCGCCGGCGGCGCCGGTCGGCGAGCCGGTGGAGCCGGCGCCGGTACGCCTCGTCGTCGCGTACGGCGAGGGCGGTCGAGGTCGCGGAGGCGACGGCGGACATCACGGCGGCCACCACCACGGCGGTCTCCGGGGCGACCTCGCCGCGGCCGGAGGGGATCAGGCTGAGGGCGAGCAGCAGCAGCGAGCCGTTGAGGAAGAAGACGAGCAGGCCGAGCAGGAGGGCGGGCACCAGCAGCAGCGCCCGGACCAGCACCGGCCACACCAGTGCGCTCAGCAGGCCGAAGGCCCCGGCGCCCCAGGCGGCGGTCAGCCCGATCTCGGTGACGCTGTCGCCGTCGCCGGACTGGAGCCGGAAGTCGGGGAGGATGCCGGCGAGCGCGAGCATCGTGAGGGTGGACACCGCCCAGACGAGGATCACCCGCACCAGGGCGCTGCCCGCGGTCCTCCACCGTCCTCGCCGCACGCCGTACCGCCTCGTGTCCCCCGGATCCGCGCCCCGCCCGCGGTCCCGGCCGCACCCTCCAGCGTCGCACAGCGCGGCCGACACGGCCGGGGGCCAGGGGTGGCGCACGGAGGTGCGAACGGCGCCGGCCGGGAGCTCGCGGCCGAGCCCGGCCCGGGAAGCGCCTGGCCAGGGAGTGTCGTCAAAGTGGCGTCGGCCGCCCGGGAGGGCGGGGCCGGCGGGGCCTGGTGCGTGCGATCGCAAGGCGGAGGAGGGAATCGACGCGGTGGGGGCACCTCCCAGCGGTAGCTGGGGGACGTCGATGACCGACGACGACGCGGCGAGCGTGCGTGCCAGGCCCCGCCGGCCAGACGGGACTTTGACGACACGACCTAGGTGCCGTCGTAGCCGGCGGTCGGCATGGACAGGCGGCGGTGCACCTCGGCCTTCATGGCGGAGGTGTACTGCGGCTCGGCGAGCCCTGCGGTCTCCAGCCGTACGCCGCGCCGCTCGCACTCGGCGGTGAACTCCTCGACGGAGCGCAGCGCACGGGCCAGGACCCGATGGTTGGGGGCGACGAACAGGTCGACCTGCCCGGCGTCGACGTCGCACCAGAGCCCGCAGTGGTTGGCGCGCAGCCCGTAGAAGAGCAGCGTCCTCGTCACGACGTAGCCCCGGTCGGCCGCCCAGCGCGCGCACATGGCGTACTGGCTGCGGGTGTCGACGGCGAAGGGGTCGGTGTCCAGATCCTCGAGCGGGGCCAGGCTGGCGATAGCGGCCACGCGCAGCTCATCCATGCCGCCCGACCCTACTCCGATCCGCGGCCCGGGAGGAGGGTGCTGTCACCTTCGGTTCGACGCGCATCAAGGGGGCAGGATCCCGGACACCCCCTAGGCTTCAAGGGGCCGGGGACGCACGAGTCGACGGGGAGGCCGGGTGGCGGTGGAAATCACCTGGTGGGGCCATGCCACGTGCACGGTCGAGGACTCCGGGGTGCGGCTGCTGACGGACCCGCTGTTCGCCCGGCGGCTCGCGCATCTGCGGCGGCGGCGCGGGGCGCCGCCCCCGCCGGAGGCGGCCGAGGCGGACGTGGTGCTGGTGTCGCACCTGCACGCCGACCACCTGCACCTGCCCTCGCTGGCCCGGCTGGCGCCCGGTACCCGGCTGCTGGTGCCGCGCGGGGCGCCCCGGGCCGTGCCGGGGCTCGCGCGGGTCGCGGCCGTGCGGGGGCTGCCCGTCACGGAGGTGGTCCCGGGAGACGAGGTGGACGTGCGGGCGGGCGTGCGGGTCCGGGCGGTCAGCGCGCGGCACGACGGGCGGCGGCTGCCGTTCGGGCCGCGTCTCGCGCCGGCGCTCGGGTACGTGGTCCAGGGCTCGGCGCGGACGTACTTCGCAGGGGACACCGGGCTGTTCGAGGCGATGGCGGCGGAGGTCGGGCCGGTGGACGTGGCCCTGCTGCCGGTCGGCGGCTGGGGCCCGTACCTGGGGCCGGGGCACCTCGATCCGGGCGGGGCGGCGCGGGCGCTGGCCGCGCTGGCACCGGCGGCGGCGGTTCCGGTGCACTACGGGACGTACTGGCCGATCGGGCTGGACGCGGTGCGGCCGCACGAATTCCACTCGCCGGGCGAGGAGTTCGTACGGCGGGCCCGGCAGCTGGCGCCGAAGGTGACGGTACGGGTGCCCGGCCACGGCGAACGGGTCCGGCTGCCGTGACGGGGCACGGGATCGGGTACGGACTCGGGCACGGGGTCGGCGCCGCGGTGGCGGCGGCGGTCGGCCAGGTGCCGCCGGAGACGAGCCGGCAGGCGGTGGGGTACCCGGCGCTGTTCCTGCTGGTGGCGCTGGGGGCGCTGGTGCCGGTGATCCCGACGGGGGCACTGGTGAGCACGGCGGCGGTGGTGGCGTTCCATCAGCAGTCGCTGCCGTTCGGGGTGCTGATGGTGTTCGTGGTGGCGGCGGTGGCCGCGTTCGCCGGGGACATGGCTCTGTACTGGCTGGGGCAGCGCGGGGTGCGGTCCCGGGGCGGCTCGCGATGGCTGGAGGCGCTGCGGGGGCGGGCGACGCCCGAGCGCCTCGCTCAGGCCCAGCGGAAGCTGGACGAGAACGGGGTGCTGGTCCTGGTGGTCTCCCGGCTGGTCCCGGCGGGCCGGATCCCGGTGATGCTGGCCTGCCTGCTGGCCCGGCTCCCGCTGCGCCGCTTCGCCCGCGGCGACGCCCCGGCCTGCCTCGCCTGGGCGGCGACGTACGGCCTGATCGGCATCCTGGGCGGCTCCCTGTTCTCGGAGCCGTGGAAGGGCGTGGCGCTGGCGGTCGCCGTGACCCTGCTGATCGGCGTGGCCCCGTCGCTCTGGCGCCGGCTCGGGAACCGTTAGGGCCTGCGGCCCCGCGGACGTCAGGGGCGGCGCGGCGGGCGGAGCCCCTCGACGAGGAGTTCGACCAGTCGGCGCGCGTCGTAGCGGGGGTCGGTCCCGGCGCCGATGCAGAGGTTCCCGACGCCGCGCATGAACTGGTACGCGCTGACGTCGGAGCGGATCTCGCCCGCCGCGGCGGCGGCGTCGAGGAGCTCGGTGCAGACCGGCAGGAGGCGGTCGAGGAAGTAGGCGTGCAGCGTCTCGAAACCGGCGTTGTCGGCCTGCATCGCGGCCGCGAGCCCGTGCTTGGTGACCAGGAAGTCGACGAAGAGCCGGACCCACCGCCCGAGGGCGGCGTGCGGGGTCGGGCCGGCCGCCAGGAGGGCCGGTCCGGCCTCGGCGCAGGCCTCGACCTGGTGGCGGTAGACGGCGATGATGAGGTCCGCCCGGGTGGGGAAGTGCCGGTAGATCGTGCCCATGCCGACGCCGGCCTCGGCCGCGATGTCCCGTACGGGCGCCTCGACGCCCGAGGTGGCGAAGACCGCGGCGGCCGCGTCCAGCAGGGTCTGCTGGTTGCGCCGGGCGTCCTTGCGCTTGGACGCGGCCGGGCCGTCCGCGTTCTGACCGCTGTCGTCCATCGCGGCGTCCTTCCCTGATCTGCCTCTTGAAAAACGGAACAACGCTCCGTATCGTTAACGGAACAAGGTTCCGGTTCAGCCATGATGGCAGACCGGGGGGCCGCCCACCAGGCCGCCCCCGTTGGCGACGGGCCGGACCCCTTTGACCGAAAGCGCGCAGAAACCGAACGGAAGGCACTCCCATGTCCGAATCGAACTCCGCGAACGCCCGGCAGAGCGCGGACGCCCCCACCACGGTGGTGTCCGCCAAGCCGGTCCTCCTGCCGGCCCCGGCCGGCCGCGGCGAGGACCTCCAGGTCCGCGTCAGCGCCCCCGCCACCGGCGGTGATCTGCCCGTCATCGTCTTCTCGCACGGCTTCGGCTGGTCGATGAACGGCTACGCCCCGCTCGCCGACCACTGGGCCGCGCGGGGCTTCGTGGTCGTCCAGCCCACCCACCTCGACTCCCGGACGCTCGCCATCCCACACGAGGACCCCCGTACGCCGCGGATCTGGCGCATACGCGTCGAGGACCTCACGCTCGCACTCGACGGGCTCGACGTCCTGGAAGCCGCCGTACCCGGTCTCGGCGGCCGCGTCGACCACGGCCGCGTCGCCGTGGCGGGCCACTCCTGGGGAGCCCAGACCGCGAGCACGCTGCTCGGCGCGCGGGTCCTGGACGCCGACGGCGTTCCCGGCGAGGACATGTCCGACCCCCGCGTCAAGGCGGGCGTACTGCTCGCCCTGCCCGGTCTGGGCGACAGCCTCACCCCGTTCGCCGCCGAGAACCTGCCCTTCATGAAGCCGTCCTTCGACACCATGACCACCCCGGCGCTCATCGTCGCCGGCGACAAGGACGACTCCGCGCTGTCCACCCGCGGGCCGGACTGGTTCACCGACCCGTACACCCACAGCCCGGCCGGCAAGAGCCTGCTCACCCTGTTCGGGGCCGAGCACTCGCTCGGCGGCATCCCGGGCACCGAGGTCGCCGAGACGACCGACGAGAGCCCCGCCCGCGTCGCCCTGCTCCGGCAGCTCACCACGGCCTACCTCCGCAGCGCCCTCGACCCCGGGGACACCGGCTGGAAGACGGCGGTCACCGCGCTGGAGAACGACCCCGACCCGCTGGGGACCCTGCGGAGCAAGTAGGAACCGGAGCCGGCCGCGGGCCGGAAAGCACCCCGGCTACCCCGCCGCGGCCCCGGCCCCCGCCCCCGGCCGGGCCCCGGCGGGCCGGAGCGCGCGCGAGCCGCCGATCGGAAGGTCCCAGAGGTCCTCCCGGGGCAGACCGGCCCGGGTCCAGGCCGCCCGGACCCGCTCCAGCGGTTCCGTCACCGGCTCCGCCGACAGTACGAACGTGCCCCAGTGCATCGGCGCCATCCTCCTCGCCCCCACGTCCCGGCAGGCCTGAACGGCCTCCTCCGGGTCGGCGTGGACATCCCTCAGCCACCACCTCGGCGCGTACGCCCCGATCGGCAGCAGCGCCAGGTCGATCCCCGGATGGCGCCGCCCGATCTCCCCGAACCAGTGCCCGTACCCGGTGTCCCCCGCGAAGTACACCTTCCCCGGCGTCCCGCCGGCCCGCACGTCGCTGAGCACCCAACCGCCCCACAGCGTCCGGCACGTGTCGAGCAACGACCGCTTCGACCAGTGATGCGCCGGGACGAACTCGAAGCGTACGCCGCCCAGTTCGGCGTACTCCCACCAGTCGAGCTCGGTCACCCGGCTGAAGCCGCGGCGCCGGCACCAGCGGGCCAGGCCGGCCGGGACGAAGAGCGGGGTGTGCCGGGGCAGCCGCTTGAGGGTGGGGGCGTCCAGGTGGTCGTAGTGGTTGTGGCTGATCACCACCGCGTCCACCGGCGGCAGTTCCTCCCAGCGCACGCCGACCGGGGTCATCCGCGCCGGCGTGCCGAGGATGCGCCGTGACCAGACCGGGTCGGTCAGCACGGTCAGCCCGCCGATCCGCAGCACCCAGCTGGCGTGCCCCGCCCAGGTGGCGCAGAGCGTCCCGGGGCCGGCCACGGGCAGCGGGGCGGGGGCGTACGGGAGGTCGGGGATGCCGCGCAGCCCGTCGGGGCCGGGCCGGAACGCGCCCTCGCGCGCGAGCCGGGCGAAGGCCAGCACCCCGGGCAGCGGGGTGGTCAGCCGGTCGGCGAAGGACCGCGGCCAGCTCCGCACCTCCCCCAACGGCCGCGGCCCGGCGGGGCCGGGGCCCGGGCGGCCGGACACGGGGCGGGGCGTCAGGCGGGGCGCTGTGTCGCGGTGGGGCGCGGCCTCGCGGTGCGGCCCGGTGCCGCGGTGGGGCGCGGCACCGCGGCGGGCCGTTGCCGCGAGGTCCGCGGTCGCGAGGTCCGCGGTCGTGGGGCCCGCGGTCGTGGGGCCCGGAGGTGCGGGGGTGTCCGTCCGATCCCTCATGAAGAGCTCTCCGTTCACCGCACAGCGGGCTCGTATCGGTCAGGTCATGAGCTCAGTGCGGCAAGGACCGATCCGAGCAGGTCCAGGGAGCGCCGTACGTGCGGGAGGCCGAGGGGGTCGGGCGCGGTGAGCGCGGCGAGCCGCTCCTGCGGGGTGGCGCCGAGCAGCGGGCCCGTCGACAGGCGGACCCGCAGCGCGCCCAGCTCGTCGGCGAAGCGCTGCCCGCCCGGGGTGGGCGCGCCGAGCCGGCCGCCCAGGTAGTCCTCCAGCTCCATCGCGTCGCGGACCCCGTGCCGGGCCAGTCCGGCGCGCAGCGGGGACAGGTCGGCGTACAGGTGGCGCCCGGCCTGCGGCGGCCGGGCGAGCGCGCCGGCGGCCAGCAGCTCCCGGTGGGCGGCCGCGGCCACCACCCCGTGCAGCGCCGCTGCGGCGTAGGCGCGCCCGGCGACGGCGTCCGGTTCGTCGAGCGCGTACGCCGCGGCCCCGGCGACCGGGCCCGCCACCAGGGCCCCGGTCGCGGTGAGGATGTCGAGGGTGCGGGCCCGCAGCCAGGTGCCGCGCGGGGTGCCGGGGAAGCGGACCACGGCCGCGGGCCACCCGGCGGGCAGCAGCGCCCCGGACAGGTCGAGGAGTACGGCGGCCTGGTCGGGCAGCATCTCGGCGGGGCTCAGGACGAGGGTGTCGTGCGGCCGGTGGACGGTGTCGCGCCAGCTCTCGTCGCTGACGACGAACAACCCGGCGTCCCCGGCGGCCTCGCAGGCCTCGCGCAGCATTTCGGGCGGGGGCACGGTCGCCGTCGGGTCGTCGGCCACGGACAGCAGCAGCACGCGCGGGTCGCCTCCCTCGGCGCGCACCCTCCGTACGGTCTCCAGCAGGGCGTACGGATCCGGGATGCCACCGCACTCGGCCGGGGTCGGCACGTGGTAGGCCCGCCGCCCCAGCAGCCGGACCTGTGGGGTCCACCATGCGGGACACGGCCGGGGCAGCATCACATCGCCGCCGTACGCGCCGAGCAGCGCCAGCAGCAGGGCGGGAGCGCCGGGCCCGGCGGCCACGTTCTCCGGCGCGGTGGGCAGCCCGCGTCGGCTCCAGTGCCGGCAGGCGGCCTCGCGTACGGGCTCCCCGCCGCCCGGGGGTTCCGGGGCGGACCGCTCCGCGGCGGCGGCGATCACGGCGGTGAGCTCGGGGAGCACGGGCAGGCCGGGCTGGGGCGCGGGCGGCCCGTAGCGGACCGGACCGCGGCCCTCCGCCGTGCGCTGCGTCCCCGGCACCTCGCCCCGCCTTCCCCGTTCCGTATCCGTATCCGTATCCGTACCGACGACCCGATCGGCCATGCCCTTTATACGGCGATTCGCGTGGGCACGCCTGTTGTCGTCCCCCGGCGGGCGGCAGGGGCTCAGCCCTTCCTGCCCACCAGCGCCAGCAGCCGGGTCTGGGCGTTCGCGCCCGCCGGTATGTCCAACGGCTCGGCGAACATGCCGCTGGCCGCGAGCCCGTCGGCGTACGGCATGACCTCCTTGAGGGCGAACTCGACCAGACCGTCCGGCAGCCGGTCGTCGGCGCCGACGCCCCGCGAAAGGTCCCAGGCGTGCACGACGCAGTCGGCGGTCAGCTCCGCGCAGTACGCCCGGCCCAGGGCCGGTCCGTACGAGAGCCGGACCGTGCGGTCCAGCGCCCCGGGCGCGGTGAACGCGGCGTGCGCGGCGCCCGACGCCCGCTCCCAGGCGGCGGCCGGGTCCTCGCCGAGCACGTCGCCGGAGAACGCGTCGCCGATCTCCTCGACGGTCCGCCCCTCGGTGACCATCGGCGGGATCCAGAGCTGCTCTCCGGTGACGTGGTTGACCAGGTCGCGGACGGTCCATTCCGTACAGGGGGTCGGGGCGCCCCATTGGCCGTCCCCGACGGCGCGCACCCGCTCACCGAAGAGCCGCAGGGCCTCGGCGTGCTGTTCGAGCAGCGTGTCCGGCATGGCTCTCACCGTCCTCTGCCAGGGGACCGGATCTCTGGAGCCCACTGTCCTCGCCCCTCCCTCCCCCTGCCACCGACCCATAGACCACCCTTGCCCCACAAGGGTGTTGTCCACATGTCAAAACAGATATCTCATCCACCGAACCAATCCCCTACGGTGATCACAACGCTTCGACGACGAGGAGGAGTCGGCTCATGAGTGCCGAGGAGACGAAGGAAACCGCCGTCTACACGCACGGGCACCACGAATCCGTACTGCGCTCGCACCGCTGGCGCACTGCGGCGAACTCGGCGGCTTACCTGATCGGTGAGCTGCGGCCGGGGATGTCGGTGCTGGACGTGGGCTGCGGCCCGGGCACCATCACGGCGGACCTGGCGGAACTGGTCGCGCCCGGCGGCCGGGTGACGGCGGTCGACGCGGCGCGGGACGTCCTGGAGCAGGCGGCGGAGTACGCGGCGGGGCGCGGCCTGACCGACGCGGTCGCCTTCGCCACCGCGGACGTCCACGCACTGGACTTCGCGGACGACTCCTTCGACGTGGTCCACGCCCACCAGGTGCTCCAGCACGTCGGCGACCCCGTACGGGCGCTGCGCGAGATGCGCCGGGTGTGCCGGCCGGGCGGCATCGTGGCGGTCCGGGACGCGGACTACGCGGCGATGACCTGGTATCCGGCCGAGCCGGGCCTGGACGACTGGCTGGACCTGTACCGCCGCGTGGCCCGCGCGAACGGCGGCGAACCGGACGCCGGGCGCCGCCTGCTGTCCTGGGCGCGGGCGGCCGGTTTCACGCAGGTGGCCTCGTCGGCGACGGCCTGGTGCTACGCCACCCCGCAGGAGACCGCGTGGTGGTCCTCCCTGTGGGCGGACCGTACGACGGCCTCGCCCTACGCCTCCCTCGCGACGCGCGAAGGCCACGCGACCCCGGCCGGCCTGACCGCCGTCGCCGAGTCCTGGCACCGCTGGGCCGCCTCCCCGGACGCCTGGTTCTCGGTCCTGAACGGAGAAATCCTGGCCCGGGCCTGAGCCCGCCCCGGCGCAAAGCCGCGGAGCGCGCCGAGGAGGGCGGGGGAGCCCCCGGATTTGGGCGCTTGACCCGGAGGTGGTTGGCTTGCCGCGACGAGCGGACACAACTGCTGGAGGAACAGCTATGGCGCAGGTCGAGGCCACCACGGAGCGGATCATCGCGGCTGACGCGGAGACCGTGTTCGACGCGCTGGCGGACTACACCGGGACCCGGGGGAAGCTGCTGCCCGAGCACTTCAGCGAGTACGAGGTGCGCGAGGGCGGCGACGGCGAGGGCACCCTCGTCCACTGGAAGCTCCAGGCCACCAGCAAGCGCGTACGCGACTGCCTGCTGGAAGTCACCGAGCCGACCGACGGCCAGCTCGTGGAGAAGGACCGCAACTCCACCATGGTCACCACCTGGGTCGTCACACCGGCCGGTGAGGGCGAGTCCAAGACCGTGGTCACCACCGTCTGGAACGGCGCCGGCGGCATCGGCGGCTTCTTCGAGCGCACCTTCGCCCCCAAGGGCCTGGGCCGCATCTACGACACCCTGCTGGACAACCTGGCCACCGAAGTCGAGGGCTGAGCAAGGCGGTTGCCCCGGGCCGGCGCTGCTGTCGGCACTGCTGTCGGCGTTGCTGCCGGCACCGCCTGCGGCACTGCCGCCCGCGCCGGGCGGCTCACCGGATCGGGTGGATTTCCCGGCCGATGCGAGACGCCGGCCCGGGCGTGGCCCCGGGCCGGAGCGAGCCCCGGCGGCTAGGCTGGACGCCTGCGCGGAAGCAGCGTGCAGGTCCGCCCGGACGCCTTCGTCGGGGTCGGCCGCCCTGCGGTGACGCGCCGTGCGCAGCCGACCGCCCGGGGGGCCCGATGAAGATCCTCGTCTCCGCCGACATGGAAGGCGCCACGGGCGTCACCTGGCCCGGCGACGTACTGCCCGGCACCCCCCAGTGGGAGCGCTGCCGCCCCATGTTCACCTCCGACGTGAACGCGGCCGTCCTCGGGTTCCTCGACGGCGGCGCCGACGAGGTCCTCGTCAACGAGGCCCACTGGACCATGCGGAACCTGCTCCTCGAACAACTCGACGAGCGGGCCGAGCTGCTCACCGGCCGCCACAAGACCCTCTCCATGGTCGAGGGGGTCCAGCACGGCGACGTCGACGGCATCGCGTTCGTCGGCTACCACACGGGCGCCGGCTCCGAGGGGGTCCTCGCGCACACCTACCTCGCCAACTCCATCACCGGGGTCTGGCTGAACGGCACCCGCGCGAGCGAGGGGCTGCTCAACGCGCACGTCGTCGCCGAGTACGGAGTGCCCGTCATCCTCGTCACCGGCGACGACCTGACCTGCGTCGACGCCGACGGCTACGCGCCGGACGCGATGAAGGTCGCCGTCAAGGACCACGTCTCCCGCTACGCCGCCGTCTGCCGCACCCCGGCCCGTACCGCCGCCGACATCCGGAACGCCGCCAAGCAGGCCACGGCCCTCGCCGGGCGCCGGGATCCCGTGCGCGGCGGTCCGTACACCGTGGAGCTGGAGTTCGACGCCGTGCACCTGGCGATGTCCGCCACCGTCGTCCCGGGCGTCGAACGCTTCGGGGAGCGCAGGGTCGCGTACACCACCGAGACGATGTACGAGGGGATCCGCGCCTTCAAGGCGGTCACGACGGTCGTCTCGGCGGCCGTGGAGGAGCAGTATGGCTGACATGCCCGCAGTCACCCAGGAGTCCGCGGCGGACCGGAAGTCCCCCGTCGACCAGGTCGCGCTCGACGAAGCCGTCGAGTTCACCTCCGGTCTGATCCGCATCGACACCACGAACCGGGGCGGCGGCGACTGCCGCGAGCGCCCCGCCGCCGAGTACGTCGC
The DNA here is from genome assembly GCF_042752335.1 of Streptomyces sp. NPDC059355. Classification (NCBI taxonomy): domain Bacteria; kingdom Bacillati; phylum Actinomycetota; class Actinomycetes; order Kitasatosporales; family Streptomycetaceae; genus Streptomyces; species Streptomyces sp. NPDC059355. The sequence continues at coordinate 149,008 of NZ_JBHYXN010000008.1, forward strand.
CGAGCGGCTCGCCGCGGCCGGCCTGGAGCCGGTCCTGCTGGAGCGCACGCCCGGCCGCACCAACGTGGTGGCCCGGATCGGGGGAACCGACCCCGGCGCCGAGGCCCTCCTCGTCCACGGCCACCTCGACGTGGTCCCCGCCGAGGCGGCCGACTGGAGCGTGGACCCCTTCTCCGGGGAGATCCGCGACGGGGTGGTCTGGGGCCGCGGCGCCGTCGACATGAAGAACATGGACGCGATGGTGCTGGCCGCCGTACGGGCCTGGGCGCGGGCGGGCGTCCGGCCGCGCCGGGACATCGTGATCGCCTACACCGCCGACGAGGAGGACAGCGCGGTCGACGGCTCGGGCTTCCTCGCCGACCGGCACGCGCACCTCTTCGAGGGCTGCACGGAGGGCCTGAGCGAATCCGGCGCCTTCACCGTGCACAACGGCCCCGGCCAGGCCCTCTACCCGATCGCGGCCGGCGAACGCGGCACCGCCTGGCTGAAGTTGACCGCCCGGGGCGCGGCCGGCCACGGCTCCAAGCCCAACCGGGCCAACGCCGTCAGCCGGCTCGCCGGCGCCGTGGCCCGGATCGGCGAGTACCGCTGGCCCGTCCGGCTCACCGACACCGTCGCCGCCTGCATCACCCGTCTCGCCGCGCTCCAGGGCCTGTCGGTCGATCCCCGCGCTCGCGGCTTCGATCTCGACGCGGTCCTCGGCAAGCTCGGCCCGGCCGGGCTCCTCGTCGAGGCGACCGTGCGCAACAGCGCCAACCCGACCATGCTCAGCGCCGGTTACAAGCTCAACGTCATCCCGGGTACGGCCACCGCGTATGTGGACGGCCGGACGCTGCCCGGCACCGAGGCCGAGTTCATCGCCACCCTCGACGAGCTCACCGGCCCCGACGTCACCTGGGAGTTCCACCACCGCGAGGTGGCTCTCGAAGCCCCCGTGGACGGGCGGACGTTCGGGATCCTGCGCGAGTCCGTGGAACGCTTCGACCCCGAGGGGCACGTGGTGCCGTTCTGCATGGCGGGCGGCACCGACGCCAAGCAGTTCTCCCGGCTCGGGATCACCGGCTACGGCTTCTCCCCGCTGAAGCTGCCGCCCGGCTTCGACTACTGGTCCCTCTTCCACGGCGTCGACGAGCGGGTCCCCGTCGACGCCCTGCACTTCGGAGTGCGCGTCCTCGACCACGCCCTGCGGACCCTGTGATGGTGATTCTGTGATGGCGGTGCCGACCGGGCCCTACGGAAGCTGGCCCTCGCCCCTGGACGCGGCCGTCGCCGCCTCGCTCGACGGGCGGCCCGAGTACGTGGGCACCGTCGGCCCCGAAGTGTGGTGGACCGAGCCCCGCCCCGCGGAGGGCGGCCGCCGCGCCCTCGTGCGCCGGCCCGCCGACGGCGCCGAGGCCTCGGTGCTGCCCGCCCCGTGGAACGTCCGCAGCCGGGTCACCGAGTACGGCGGCCGGCCCTGGGCGGGTACCGAACGCCCTTCGGGCGGGCCCTTGTTGGTCTTCGTCCACTTCGCCGACCAGCGGATGTACGCGTACGAGCCCGACGCGCCCGGCCAGGGCCGCGTCCCGCGGCCCCTCACCCCCGTCTCCGCGGTCGGCGGCGGACTGCGCTGGGCCGACCCCGTCCTGCGCGACGGCGAAGTCTGGTGCGTGCTGGAGGAGTTCACCGGACCGGCGCCGACCGACGTGCGCCGGGTGCTGGCCGCCGTACCGCTGGACGGCTCGGCCGCCGAGGACCGCTCCCTCGTACGCGAACTCGGCGACGACCGGCACCGGTTCACCACCGGACCGCGGCTCTCCCCCGACGGGCTGCAGGCGGCCTGGCTGGTGTGGGACCACCCGCGGATGCCGTGGGACGGCACCGAGGTGCGGGTGGCCGAGGTCCGGCCCGACGGGACGCTGGCCGGGGCCCGGACCGTGCTCGGCGGCCCCGAGGAGGCCGTCGCCCAGGTGGAGTGGGCCTCCGGCGGGGACCTGCTCGCCGTCAGCGACCGCAGCGGCTGGTGGAACCCGTACCGCGTGGACCCGGCGACCGGCGAGGCCGTCAACCTGTGCCCGCGCGAGGAGGAGTTCGGCGGCCCGCTGTGGAAGCCCGGGCTGAGCTGGCTGGCCCCGCTCCCCGGAGGGCTCGTCGCCGTCCTGCACGGCCAGGGCTCCTCCGTCCTCGGCGTCCTCGACCCGGAGACCGGCGACCTGGTGGACGCCGCCGGGCCGTGGACGGCCTGGCAGCCGACGCTCGCCGCGTACGGCAACCGCGTGTACGGGGTCGCGGCCAGCCCGCGCAGCGCCTACGAGGTGGTCGAGCTCGACGTCGAGGACGGTCACGCGCGGGTGGTCGGCGCGGCCGGGGTGGACCCGGTGGACCCCTCGTACTACCCCGAACCGCAGAGCCGGACCTTCCTCGGCCCGGGCGGCCGCGAGATCCACGCCCACATCTACCCGCCGCACCACCCCGCGCGCCGGGCCCCCGCCGACGAGCTGCCCCCGTACGTGGTGTGGGCGCACGGCGGCCCCACCGACCACGTGCCGCCCGTACTCGACCTGCACATCGCGTACTTCACCTCGCGCGGCATCGGCGTGGCTGAGGTGAACTACGGGGGCTCCAGCGGCTACGGGCGCGCCTACCGGGAGCGGCTGCGCGAGCAGTGGGGCGTCGTGGACGTGGAGGACTGCGCGGCGGTGGCCCGGGCACTGGCCGCCGAGGGCACCGCCGACCCGGCCCGGCTCGCCATCCGCGGCGGCAGCGCGGGCGGCTGGACGGCGGCGGCCTCGCTGGCGGCCACCGACCTGTACGCGTGCGGGACGGTCATCTACCCCGTGCTGGACCTGCTGGGCTTCGCCGAGGAGACCCACGACCTGGAGTCCCACTACATCGACGGCCTGGCGGGGCCCCCGCAGACCCTGGCCGTACGGTGCCGGGAGCGCTCGCCGCTGGCCCGCGCCGGGCGGATCACCGCACCCTTCGTGCTGCTGCAAGGGCTGGAGGACCCGGTCTGCCCGCCGGCCCAGGCCGAGCGCTTCCTGGCGGCGCTGCGGGGACGGCCGGTGCCGCACGCGTACGTCGCCTTCGAGGGCGAGGGCCACGGATTCCGCAGGGCGGACACCATGATCCGCGCGCTGGAGGCGGAACTCTCCCTGTACGCGCAGGTGTTCGGCATCGAGCGGACGGACGTCCCGCGGCTGACCCTGGAGCCGAGCACGGCAGCGGAGCCGGAACAGCCCTAGGGCCTAACCGGTGGGGAGGTCCAGCCCGGTGTAGACCTGGTTGAGCACGGTGGGCAGCAGGGCCTGGGCGGTGGTCCGGCCGTCGGGGGCCACGGTGAGGTTCGTCCAGATCACGAGCGTGACGTCGTTGGCCGGATCGTGGCCGATGAAGGAGTTGAAGCCCGGGAGTTCGCCGCCGTGGTAGTACATCGCGGCGTTCGGGCCGAAGCGCTGGTGGGCGATGCCGTAGCCGTACTCCTGGCCGTCGGGCGCGGCCGGGTCCTCGGCCTGCGGGCTGTGGAGCCACTGCTGTTGGGACGCGGGGTCCAGGACCTTTCCCGTCACGAGGGACCGGATCCAGGTGGCCAGGTCGTCGGCGGTGGAGACGGCCCCGCCGGCGGCGGTGGCGTAGGAGGGGTTCTGGCGGGTGTAGTCCACGGGCCGGAGCTTCCCGGTCCGCGCCGCCTCGCGCATCGAGGCGGAGTACGGGTCGTCGGCCAGGGCGTAGGCCGAACCGCCGTACATGTAGCCGTGCGCGGAGGGCTCGGGCAGCGAGCGGTCGTCCGCGGCCGGCAGGAAGGTCCCCTTCAGCCCGAGCGGGGTGAACAGCCGGTCCCGGAACTGCCGGGCCAGGGGCCGGCCGCCGGCCTTCTCCGCCACCAGGCCCAGCAGGGCGTAGTTGGTGTTGGAGTACTCGTAGGAAGCGCCGGGCGCGAAGTTCGGCGGATGCCGGAAGGCGATGGCCAGGACCTGCTGCGGTGTCCAGGCCTTGCCCGGGTCGGCGTCCAGCGTCGCCGCGAGTTCGGGGGCGCCGGTGTAGTTGTAGAGGCCGCTGCGCATCTTCAGGAGTTCGGCGAGGCTGATGTGTTCGCCGTTCGGCACCCCCGGGACATAGGCGGACACCGGGTCGGTCAGCCGGAGCTTGCCGTCCTGGGCGAGGAGCATGATCAGCGCTGCCGTCATGGTCTTGGTGTTGGAGGCGATCCGGAAGTGGTCTCCCGTGTCCGGGGGTGTGGCCTTGCCCAGCTCCGAGGTGCCGACGATCGCCCGGTACGTGCCCTGCGGGGTGCGCAGCAGCACCACCGCGCCGGGGACCGTCAGCTTCTTCGCCGCCCGGTCGACGGCGGCCTGGAAGGCGGCCTGCTTGATCGGCTTCAGGGGCGACGGGATGCGGGTGGGTGCGGGGGCGGTCATCGTCGCCGCGGGGACGGGAGTGGGCGACGGGCCGGCACGCGCCACGGCGAGTGCGGCCGAGCCGAGCGGAGAGCCGCCCCACGCGATCAGGAGGGCGGCGCAGGGCGCCAGCAAGGCCGTACGCCGACGCGATCGGGAGGATCTCATGCACTCACCCCAACCCGATTTGGGCAGAATCATCCAAATTTTAGCAGCGCGTCCGGAACCAGGCCGCCCCAAAGGCCCACCGGCCGCGGAGCAGGCGGGACTTTGGGGACACGGACACCCTCTAAGCCGTGTGCAGCCAGATGCGGAGCGGGCCCAGTGGGGTGAAACCGTGGCGGAGGGCCGTGTCCAGATCCTCCCCGGACTCGTAGCCGACGACCGGGAGGCCGGGCCAGAGCTCCGCGAGGGCTGCGAGGGCGCCCGCCCAGGCCTCGTCGTCGGGGGTGCCGTCCGCCGTGAAGACGTTGGAGAGGCCGACGACCGCGCCCGTACGGTTGGCGGCGGCCCCGGCGAGGATGCGCCCGTCCGCCGACCTCCCGGCCAGGAAGGCGATCTCCGGCGCGAGCAGGCCCGGGTGGAAGAGGCCCGTGCCCTCCCCGCCGCCCCACGCCGCCTCCCAGCCGGCCAGCTCCCCGGCGTCCGCGACGCGGGTCCAGGCCAAAGCAGTAGCCGGCACGGCCGGAGCCGGGGCGTCCGCCGGCCGGTGGATCCACTCGGCGCCGAACAGCACCTCGAAGCCCGCCGGGGCCAGGTCCAGCGCGGCGAAGCTGTCCTTGACGGAGCAGCCGGGGGACCCGGTGTCCATCGCGGCCAGCAGCGCCTCCGCCGAGGCCTCCCTGGTCAGGGTCACGCCGTCGGGGTAGTACGTCGGGGTGCGGCGCGCGCTGGTCCACGCGTCGGCCGCGAACGCGCCGCCCCCGCTCACCGCCGCGCACCACTCCGCGTTGTTGCGTACGGCCGCGCGCAGCAGTTCTTCGGTGTCCTTCTCGATGATCACCCGGGGTAGCCTGCCACAGCTCATAGCCTGGGGGGATGTCATATTCCACGTACCTCCGCGAGGGGGAGCACGTCGGGCTGCGGCCCTTCCGGCTGGCCGACGGCCCCGAGTTCACCGCACGCGTGCACGAGAGCCGGCACCTCCACCACCCCTGGCTGAACCCACCGGCGACGGCCGAGGAGTACGAGGCGTACGCGACACCGCTCATCGAGGGCGCCGGCCGGGTGGGCTTCCTGGTGTGCGAGCGCGGGACCGGGGCCATCGCCGGCTTCGTCAACATCAACAACATCGTCCACGGGGCCTTCGACTGCGGTGCGCTCGGCTACGGCGCCTTCGCGCACGCCGCCGGGCGGGGCCTGTTCCGCGAGGCGCTGGGGCTCGTCGTGGCGCAGGCCTTCGCCGCCGAGGACGAGGGCGGTCTGGGTCTGCACCGCCTGGAGGCCAACATCCAGCCGGGCAACGCGGCCTCGCTCGCGCTGGTCCGCGGAGCCGGTTTCCGGCAGGAGGGGTTCTCGCCGGACTTCCTCTTCGTCGACGGCGCCTGGCGCGACCACGAACGCTGGGCGATGACCGCCGAGATGCCCGGCGCGTAGCGCTCCGGCCAGGGCTTTGCGTAATCCTGACCGGTGGTGATCCGCGGAACCCCTGTGCACCGGCCGCCCCGGCGTGTTCCATTTCCTGCATGGCCACCACCGTCCGCCGCGCCGTACTGAACCTGCCCGCAGCCCCGTTGGGCCCCGAGAACCCGCTGCCCGTACTGCGCGCGCCCGTCGACGCGCACACGCTCGACGAGCTCCCCCGGCTACCGCCGGGAGGTGCCCCCTGGCGCGAGGGGCTGCCGCGCGACATGGCCCGGCAGATCGGGTACGAGCCGTTGCACTCGCTGCTGCCCGTACGGCTGCGGGACGGGTACCGACGGAGCAGGCGGGAAGGCGAGTTCGAGGCGATCGTCCTCGAGAACGCGCACCTGCGGGTCACGGTGCTGCCCGGACTCGGCGGCCGCGTCCACTCGCTCGTCCACGTGCCCACCGGCCGGGAACTCCTCTACCGAAACCCGGTGTTCCAGCCCGCCAACTTCGCCCTCAACGGCGCCTGGTTCTCGGGCGGCATCGAGTGGAACATCGGCGCCACCGGCCACACCACCCTCTCCTGCTCCCCGTTGCACGCCGCACTCGTACCGGCGCCCGACGGGGGCGTCATGGTCCGGCTCTGGGAGTGGGAGCGGCTGCGCGACCTCCCCTTCCAGGTGGACCTGTGGCTGCCGCAGGACTCGGAGTTCCTGTACGTCGGCGTGCGCGTCCGCAACCCGCACGAACGGACCGCCCCCGTGTACTGGTGGTCCAACATCGCCGTCCCGGAGGATCCCGGCACGCGGGTGCTCGCCCCCGCCGACGAGGCCTGGCACTTCGGGTACGAGCGCACGCTGCGGCGGATCCCCGTACCGCGTTGGGAGGACGAGGACCGCACGTACCCGCTGCGCAGCGAGTACCCGGCCGACTTCTTCTACGAGGTCCCGGACGGGGCCCGGCCGTGGATCGCGTCGCTCGACGCCGAGGGGCGCGGGCTCGTCCAGACCTCCACGGCCCTGCTGCGCGGGCGCAAGCTGTTCGTGTGGGGCTCGGGGGAGGGCGGCCGGCGGTGGCAGGAGTGGCTGACCGAGCCCGGCACCGGCGGCTACGCCGAGATCCAGGCGGGTCTCGCCCGGACCCAGCTGGAGCACGTGCGGCTGGAGGCCGGGTCGGAGTTCAGCTGGCTGGAGGCGTACGGACCGCTGGCCGCGGACCCGGGGCCGGTGCACGGCCCCGACTGGGCGTCGGCCCGCTCCGCCGCCGAGGCGGCCCTGGCGGCCGCACTGCCCCGGGAGCGGGTCGAGGAGGCGTACGAGGCGTGGCGCGGGGCCGCCGACACCGAACCCGGGGAGCGGCTGGCGGCGGGCTCGGGCTGGGGTGCGCTGGAGGTGCTGTGCGGCGGGTACGAGCTGCCCGGCACCCCGTTCGACGAGACGGGGCTCGGCGAGGCCCAGGCACCCTGGCTGGAGCTGTGGCGCACCGGGGTCTTCCCCGCCCCGCGGCGGGTGGCGCCGCCGGGGCCCAGCCTGGTCGCCCCGCACTGGCGGGACATGCTGGAGACGGCCCCGGCGGATCCGCTGACCGAGTACCACCTGGGCGTGGCCCAGTGGCACGCGGGTGATGTGGCGCAGGCGGTGCGCAGCTGGGAGCGCGGGCTGGCGCTGGCGCCCTCGCGGTGGCCGCTGCTGCGCTGCCTGGCGGTGGCGGACGCGCTGGCCGGCGATCCGGCGCGGGCGGCGCAGCGGTACGCCGAGGCCTTCGAGGACCTGGCCGAGGAGAGCCGGGGCGGCGAGCCGTGGACGGCCGCGGAGTCCGCGCTGGGGCGGGAGGCGATGACGACGCTGCTGGCGGCCGGCCGGCTGCCGGCGGCGCGGGCGGTGTGGGACCGGCTGCGGCCGGCACTGCGCGAGGAGGGCCGGTTCCGCCTGCTGGCGGCGCGGCTGCTGGCGGCGGAGGGCCATGTGGGCGCGGCCCGCCGGGTGTTCGAGGACGGCTTCGAACTCCCGGACCTGCGCGAGGGCGACGAGATCCTGTCGGAGGTCTGGTCCCGCATAACGCACCGGCCGCTCCCCGCGACGTACGACTTCCGGATGCGCCCGCCGACGTAGATCCACGGCCCCTGGGGGACCGTGGGCGGGGGGCGTCGTTCGTCAGCGCGGCGCAATGGCGTTCAGGATCGCCGACGCGACGTGGTGGGCGGCGTTGCGGTGGCCCTGGGCGCCGGGGTGCGCAAGGGCCGGCCGGTCGTCGTCGAAGACGCCCTCATCCCTCCGTACTCCTTGCCCACCTCGGCCGGCCGGCCCGGGATGCTCGCGGGCGGTTCGTCCCTGCACGGCGTGCCCACGCCGCCACTGCCTCCTCCCGGCTCCAGACACGTGAGGAGGATGCCGGCGGTCCTGGGTCGTGGCGGCGCCGCAGCCGGCGCCGGCCACCCCGGCGGTGCACGAGTCGCCCAGGGCGACCCAAGCGCAGCCGGCCGCGGCCCCGGGTTGCGCCCCGACGAGTCGTACGGGGACCAGGGCCGGTCCGTCACCCCTCGCACGATCATGGGAACGTTTGTTCTATTCTCGGGGCCGAGACACCGAGGGAGGCGCTCATGCGCTGGGACAATCTGACGGACGGGCCCCGGGGTCCCGAGCGGGCGGGGGCGCTCTTCGGGGCCGCCTCCGTCGTCACGCGGACCTTCGACACCCCCGAGTTGCCCTCATAAGCATGTCTTCGGCCCTATCGTTGGCCGGGGAGCTAAGGGGAGGGTATGCAGCGCAAGCGCAATCGCGCGTCGTTGTACGTACGGCTGTCGATGAAGGCCGACGAGACGAACGCCAGTCTTGAGGGCATGATCTCGGAACTTCGCGAGCTATGCGCGAAGGAGGGGTTGGAAGAGGTTGCACTACACGTCGACGACGGCCTGTCCGGCGGGTTCCGTGATCGCCCCGAGTTCCAGGAATGGATCGCAGATGCCAGGCAGGAGCGGGCTGACGTCCTGGTAACCCCTCACGTGGATCGACTCACCCGCGAAGGGCTCAACGTAGCGGCGACGCTACTCGACGTCGTGGAGGGGAAGGACTCCCTCACCGGCAGGGTTGCACACGCACCCGTGCGACTCATGGACGCGAGAGGCATCGACAGTACCCACGGAGACGCGTTCCGCTTCAGGTTCGTCCTCCAGGCGGAGGTAGCCCGCAGCGAACGGGAACGAATGCGGGACCGGACACGCTCGTCGGTACGTCGCTTGCGCCGCAAAGGGCGATGGCCCGGGGGTACGCCGCCCTTCGGGTATCAGGTGGTGGACAACCCTGACGGGCCCGGCAAGTCGCTCGCAGTGGAGCCGGCCGAAGCCAAGGCGATCCAGGACGCCGCGAATCGCGTGCTGAGCGGCGACCCGCTCACACTCGTGTGCCGCGCCCTAAATCACGAAGGCGTCAAACCTCGACGAGCACGGGAGTGGAGCCGTGTCACCCTCACCAAGGTTCTGTGCGGTGACGCTGTCCTGGGGCGCGTGACCATCAACGGCGAGTTGCTACGCAACGAGGAGGGGGAGATCGCCGCGCCCTACGAAGCGATCTTGGCGCCGGAACAATCGGTTGCGATTCGCGCGGCGCTGAAGCCGGACCCGACGCGCCCGAAGGCAACAGGGAGGCACCCCGCGCGCATCCTTTCCGGCCTGCTGTCCTGCGTCGGATGCCCCACCCCTTTGACCGTGGCGCGACGTCAGGCCGGCGTGATCTACCGCTGCCAAACTCGCTCCCAGGGTGGCGTGTGCGAGCGCCCCGTGAGCATCTCAGCGCCCATGATCGAAGATCACGTGACGGGACTGTACTTGGCGTCGGTTGGGTGGCTCCCCTATTTCCGGGAGGAAGTGCGGGTGTCCAACGCCGCGGAGCTGTCGATTATCGAGTCGGACATTGCGGACGCGTTGAGGGAGCTAGCGTCAAGCGCGACAGCCGAAGGATTCACCCGGCTTCAGCGACTCCAGGAGCGCCGAGACAGGCTGACGGCTGAAGCTCCGGAGCGTCTCGTGACGCTGGTCGACAGTGGGCGAACATGCGAGGAAGTGTTCCGCGGCGCGCTGGTTGATGATCAACGAGCCATGCTCAGAGCCGCCTTCATGGAGATCGTCATCCTTGCTGGACGCAAGGGCCCCAAGCTGTTTGATCCGGAGCGCGTCCGGGTGCTGTGGACGCCCGACGATCCCGCGGACCAAGTGAACTAGCGCGGACACAGCCACACAACAGAGAGGCACCCGTCATGACTGACGGGTGCCTGCGTGCGCCTCACTCACCAACGGAGGCGGCAGACCAGGGACCGGCCGGCGGTCGCTCGGGAAGCGGCACCCCTGGCCGCCGCAGGTACCAGCGCACGAATTCGCGCAACACCTTGCCGCGGGGACTTCGGCCGTCGGGATGCATCGCCTTGGCGGCCGCTAGGAACGGCTCCCACTCGCCATCTGGCATGCGGACGCGGCGCGCAGGGTCGTACTCACTCTCATCAGGCATGGCGTCACGGTAGCGCACTTGTGGCCACAAAGCCACGACGCACAGCCCTTGCTTTGTGGCCACAAGAACCCTACGTTTGTGGCCACAAGACCGGCACGCAACAAACCCCCGCCGGACCGGGAAGTCAGTGACGGGGGCCTGTTGTCTCGTAGAGAGGCTCCATAGTGACACACACGACCGCCCTCACACCCGCCATGCTTGAAGGTCACGCTTGCGTCGAGTGCGCCAGCGAAGGCGGCGCCATGATCCCCGTCGGTACCGTCGACGGGGGGCAGATATTTGCTCACCCGGCATGCACGGCCGCAACCGACATCACCCCTGCCGCCCCCGTGCTCGTGATCGGGCCCACCTTGACCGAAGACGGCTATCAGGCGCTCCGCCGCTACGCCCGGACCGTCGCGGATCAGGTCGGCGCCCCGGCAACTTTCGCCAGCCACGATTACTACCGGACACAGGACTTTGGGGCCCTGTACCTGGCGCCGCTGGAGTGGGAGGCCGACGACTTCACCCCGCTGGTGCTCCTGGCCGAAGCGCTCGCCGCAGGCATCCCCGTCCACACTCCGCCGGCCGACGCCGGAGTCTGCGAGCTCTGCTCGGTAAAGCTGGAGGTCTACGTCGAACCGGGCCGCCACGGAGACATTCTGTGCGGGCAGTGCCGCTACCTAGACCTGTCGTGCCACCACTGCGGGGAGCCTGCCGACGATGACGACTTCATGGACGTCGTCGAAGCCGGCGAGACGTGGTGGCCGGTGCACGCCGGTTGTATCGACGAGGGGCGTCGCGTCCACGGCCCCCGCGCCTTCGTGACGGAGTAGCCGCTACAACGAGTAACCGACGGCCGGGCGTTCCCTTCGCGGGGGACGTCCGGCCGTTGCCGTCTCCGGCAGCCCGTGAGTCCGATTCGTCCGTTCCGCCCATCCGTCGCCACGTCACCCGTGTCCGAGTGACCAAACCGGCGCGAAGTTTGACCCTGCTATTTCCGCAGGTCAGGCGCCGAATCAGGGTCGAAAGGGCCAAACTAGCCCCTTACTTCCAACTTCTCTCTAACGCGCTATAGAAGAGTTGGAAGTAGGGGGTCAGTTTGTAATTCCGGCATCGATTCGGCCCTGTCGACGAGCGCGGAGGGCGGCGCGTCGACGAGGGGCGGACAGGGTGGACGAGGCGAGCCTCAGGAGGCCGTAGGCGGGCCCGTGGGGCACTTTGGCGGCCCAGATGGGGCTAGGGCGCGACTTGGATCGTGCGGCCCTTAGGTGGCCGCTCAGGGCTTTCGGGTGATCGGGGGTCAAATTGGCTGGGGCGGAGCGTCGTCACGCTGGGTCACGATCGACTGTGCGGCCGACGACCAGCGTGTTTCGCAGCGATATTCGAAGTGCGCCCCGCGCGGTCCCACAGGAGGTGAACGGGTGGGATATAGCGCCAACATCCCCGATATCTCAAATGCTGGGCATTGCGTAACGACTCCGTAACCATATCGGGGACGAATGCCTCAGAATCGCTATTTGGTGCAGGCCTCCCCCCATAACCCTAGTAGCGAGGGAAAACGCGTAGGCGAGTGGCGCGGCGCTGACCCTCTTCATGATCGCGTGGACCGGCCGCCTTTCCCGGTGCACGCTGGCCCCTGCGACGTCGAGCCTGCTGCGTTGAGGCGTTTCTCTCCTCCGCGCTCCGCGGCTGGCTCCGTCGCAGGGACCTCTGACTTTCGAAGCGCCGTCCAGTGGACGGCGCTTTCCATTTGCCCCTAATTCGACAGGAAGTCGAGACGACAGACAGGAATCACAATGGCCGACGTGCCCACCCCACCCAAGCCAGACGACCGCCCGTGCACATGGTGCGGTCGTCTGCTCCCGCGGGACATCCGTTTCTTTGGCCGCGACGTCATGGGGCGCCAGGGCCTCTCCGCCAGGTGCCGCGACTGCCGCGCAGCGATCGCGCGCGAGAACTACGCCCGCACGTCGGCCGACGTCCTAGAACGCAGGCGCCAGGCGCGTATCGCGCGGGCGGAGATGTTCCGGGACTCGCCCCAGCGGAACGCCGTTTAGGCGCCCACGCAGACCCCTTCCCGAGCCCCTGCCGTTTGGCGGGGGCTGACTCATTTTCTGAGAGAGGCACCATGAACAACAATCCTGAGTTCCGCGCAGCGTGGAGCGTCGTCCCTGACGTCGTCCACGCGGAGACGCAGCTCCGAAAGCTGGAGGAGCGCCTGAAGACGCTGGGGAACGTCCAGAGCCCTGACGCTGCGCGGCGCAAGGTGTTTGACGACGCGACGGCAGCGCTGCGGGACGGCGCAGACTTCCCCGACCACATCGGTAAGCGTGGCGCGGACGCCTACCGCGATGCCCTGGAGGCATCGTCGGAGGCCATGGGGCTCCAGGTAGGCATTACGAGCATCCGGGGCCACCTGGAGTACCTGCGTATCTCCGACGGCGCGGAGACGGCCCTTGAGGCGCTGGGGAAGCGGCTGAAGGAGTTCCTGGCGGAAGTGAAGAAGCCTGCCGCAGATCTGAAGGGCGCGCGGTCCGCGGAAGAGGCCATCGCTGCGGGCGGCAATGCTCCCGACGCGTGGCGGCTGCTGACGTCGATGCTCGGGACGCTGCGGAACATTCGCGCGGCGCAGTTCGAGATCCTGAAGGGGCTCGGCGACGGCCACAGGCTCCAAACACTCCGCCTGAAGGGCCACTTCGAGGCAGCGGGCATTACGCCGGGCAGCGTTCCTGACGACGTCCTTCACGCCATGACGTCGGGACAGTACACCGTGCCCTACCTCGTCTATATCTCGGACCTTCCGAACGTATGGGTGCCGACCAGCTTCGAGGAGTTGGAGGCGGAGGACATCGTCGACGCCGGCACGCCGGATGACTCCGTAGTCGACTACAGCCCACACGTCACGCAGATTTCCCCGCCGCCCGCGCCTGCGCTGACCGGCGCTGAGCACACCCCCGTAATTGCCCTCCGATAGGAATCATCGTGAACGAACCAACACCCGCCCAGCTTGAAGCCGGCACTGCCAACGGCCTGACGCCCGCACAGTGCAGCTGGCTGCGCGGAGAAACGCCGGAGGAGCTCGCCGCAGACGCCGTTGCGGTCCTGGCGCAGTTCGCCCCGCCCCCTCCTTCTGCACCGCGCGTCGGGGGTCCGCGAGGGGTCGACGTAGGCAGCAGTGGTGCCCGCGGATCCATGGCTGCTGGCGCCGCCGCGTACCGCGAGCGTCACGGGCTCGACGAGGACGGGCAGCGGCCGGAGCGAAAGCCGGTGCCGGCCGAGGGCCGCAATCCATACGCGGTACCTACCTACCAAATGGAGCGCTGAACAGGATGATCACCGAGTACGTACAGAGCATCAAGAACACCGCGCTCGCGCTGCACGGGACCACAGTCGTAGTGAACCTGATCGGCGGACAGTCGCTGACGGGGACGCTGGCGTACGTCATGGCAGCCCCCAATGGGCCATATACGACGAATCCGTACCCTCTGCACTGACCGTCACGGTGTCGACGAAGCTGCACACGGTCCGTCTGGACCACATCAGTTCGATCGGCCAGGGCTAGACGTGCTGCCCCGGGTGTGAGCCCGGGGCGACGCCCTACCTACGACGCCAGAAATGCATCAGCTCTGCCAAGGCGCGGATGATCTCCGGCCTGTGCTGAGCGGGCGCGCGTCGCAGTGCAATGGCAAGCGCCGTCAGGATGCCCACCATCAACAGTCCGACGATGTATGTCAGGACCATGGGCGCGCTTACCGCCACTGGCTCTAGAACAGCCCACATTGAAGTTCTCCACAGAGGAAGGGCAGCCGCCTGCGTGGAGGATGCGTGGCCGCAACTACCCCAACGAGGCAGGCTACTGGCCGGCCATGACCACGGCGCCGCGCTCGCCATGTCCGCCGTCGTGGCGGTCCGTTGGGGTCGCTAGACCCGGAATTGGTGCTGCCGTGCAATGGGGCGCGGGGAACGGCCGGCGAATACCCTGCGGCCGGAAGCACACGACATCTTGGTCTCAGCGGCCAACCGGAGGATTGGCGACGTCGTCTCGGCAAGTGCGAGCGTGGGTGCTGTCCGCCAGTCTACGGGTAGCTGAGCCTCGCGCCGGCTTCACAGCCAAGATCAACTAAGTCGAATGATCTCGGTTCCAAGATCCAATTTCATGATCGTTACCAGGGGGTAACCCCAAGATCGAAAATCTTGAAGACCGTCAAGGTGCTGGTCGTCGCGTTCTGTACGGGTCTGGGGGATGCCGTCAAGGCGCCCGCAGGGGCCCGCTGGAGCGCCGATTCCGGGCCGGCTGGACTGTTTTGACCCCCGGAACGGGAGGTGGGCATACGGAAGCTCGGTCAGCTACTTCAATGAATCATTGCAGGTCAGCGGACAGAAAGCGTTCGCGGCCGGTAGGATGGACCACATGAAGACGATGCCTCGGATGTGCGAACACTGCGCCGCACCCCTGCCGATGATGGCTCGTCAGCACGCGCGCTTCTGTGACACGCGTTGCCGCTCGAAGGCGCATCGCGCCGCGAAGGCGGACGCCACGCCTCACGAGCTTCGAACCCGCGACAGGTGGATTCGACGCTCCGGGGACAAGATCCCGTTGACGGTCGCCGGCATGGCTGCCTCGTCGACGGACCCGCGGACCTGGAGCACGCACACGGACGCTGCCGCCTCGTCGGCCGGCGTCGGTTTGGGGTTCGTCCTCTCCGACGAGGACGACATCGTCTGTATCGACCTGGACCACTGCTTGAACCCGCTTACGGGCCGCCTGGCGCCGTGGGCCGCAGCCGTCGTTCGCGACGCGGGCGCCACCTACGTAGAGGTGTCCCCGTCTGGTGACGGACTGCATATCTGGGGCCGCGCGTACGTCCGACAGGGACGCCGCATTCGACGCCCCGACGGTACGGCCGTGGAGATCTACGGGACCGGCCGCTACATCGCAATGACGGGGCGCCGACATGGCAACGCCCCGTCATTGCTTACGGATGTGAGCACCCTCATTGGCCGGCTGACGACGACTTGTTGACCCGACTAGGGTCGGGCCCCCGGATCTCGTCTCGCAGCGAGCGGATTGCGCGAACTGCTCGCTCTGCTTCCTTGCAGACGGCGGGAACCTTCCGAAGCGCAGCGACCAACACCCATGCCCCAGCGCCGACCGACGCCACGAAAAACGCCGCCTGCCCGTAGATATCCATCCGGTCCTTTAGCCCTTCATAGAGGGGTCGGACCGGGTGCGCACACTCGGTCCGACCACATGTCTGTGGTCTGAACCGAGAAGTGCGTCCGACGGATCGTCCCCCTGGAGTGGGGGACCGCAGTTCTCGACAGTAGTACTCATGTCGGTGAGGTCTGGGTGGCATGCCGCCGAAGAGCGTCGGATCCTTTGGCGGGCTCCCGGGGGTGAACCCGCCAGGAGAGGCAAGGGTGGGCTTGTGAGCTCGCCCCTGCGGATTCATCCTAACACATGCCTGTTGGCGCACAGTTGATCGTTTGTCAAGTATCTGCGAAGGAGGTTCCATGGCCGGACGAGGCCCCGCCCCGAAGGACCCGGCGCGTCGACGCCGGCGCAATGCCGCGGATCCGGAGACGGTGATCACCCCCGACGCACGCGAGTGCACGACGGGCGTCGTCGACGCCATCGGCATCGACTGGTCGGCCTGACGCGCCTGCTCGCCACTATCAGGCCCCTAGCGACGTCGCTAGGGGCCTCTTCTATGCCCTCTGAGAGGCCCTCATGATGAAAGCCGGCCGCTGTCTGCGGCCCACGTGCCGATTTACGGCCCTGCCAGTCCTGACGGAGGGCGGCGGGTTGACGATGCGAGCCTACTGCTCCGCGCTCTGCCAGCAGTGGTGCGAGGCGGCTGTCTGCGTGGCTGAGGCGGAGTTTTCGCCTGCCGTCGAGCGGGAGGCGGAGTGGCTTCATGTTGCTGCACGTCTCCTGAACCTGCGTGAGCACCCCGCAGAAGTGGAGATGACTGATGGCCGGTGATCTGGACATCGTGGGTGGCGTCGCTGTCGACGTTGTTCCCATCGTCCCGAATTTCAACTCGCGGCTGAAAGCCCTCGTTCTCCCCATCGCCGACCGCGTAGGTCGGGAAGCGGGGGAACATATGGGCGACGCTATCTCGAACAACATCGTGATAGCGATCCCCAACGCAATCACGCGCGGCGGAAACGCCGCCCAAACGGCTGCAACGCGACAGGGAAGCGACGTTGGCGGGGCGTTTGCGCGGAGTATTCGCGCCAAACTGACGGCGGCTTTCAAGGCTATGCCCAAGCTAGATGTCCGGTTGGGCGATGCCGGCGTCGATGCTGAGCTGGCTCGTCTCCGAGCGCGCATGGAGGTGCTTTCCAACAAGCGAATCGGCATCGACATCGATGCTGCCGACGCTGAACGCGAGATCATCGCGGTAGACGCCGAACTTCGCCGGCTGGGAGCCTCGCACGCCAACATTGCCGTGCGGGCGGATACGGCGACGGCCCGTGCTGCTTTGGCGGAGATCCGGGCGGAGATCGCCGCTGTGGACGCGACAGAGCCGCGGGTGCGGGTCGACGTCGACGCGGGCGCCGCTCGCTCGGCTCTGCTTGGGCTGACCATCCAAGCGGCAGCCCTCACCGCCATCCCCGTCGGCCCGGTCCTGGCCGCAGGACTCGGAGCCGTGGTCTCCATGGCAACTGCGGCAGGCGCCGCGCTGGGGACGTTCGGTCTCGCGTCGATTCCCGCCATCAAGGGCGTCACGTCGGCCATGCAGGCTCAGACCCAGGCGCAGGACGAGCGCACGCAGGCGACGAATGCGGGCATCAATGCCGGCCTCCAGGAGCAGCAGCGCGCCTTGCAGATGGCTGCCGCTCAGCAGACGCTCGCCTCTGCGCGCCGCAGCGCCGCGTCCACCATCGCGACAGCTACGGATCAGGTGACACGGGCGGAACGCTCCCTCGCAGACGCTCAGCGGGCGGAGCTCACTGCGCAGGCGGAACTGACGCAGGCACGTCGCACGGCAGAGCAGCAGCTCCGGGCACTGGATGCCCAGTTGGCCGGCTCTGCCTTGGATCAGCGGTCCGCGACGCTGCGAGTCAAGGAAGCCCAGCAGGAACTTGACGCGACGCTGGACAACTCGAAGTCCACAGACATCCAGCGCGAACGCGCGCAACTGGCCTACGACGAGGCAGTTCAGGGGCTGAGGGACCAGACCGAGCGGCAGAAGGAGCTGAAGGCCTCCGCTGACGCGGCCCGTAAGGCTGGCGTCAACGGCTCTGAAGTCGTGCGGCGGGCTCAGGACCGGGTCACCGACGCTCAGCGAGCGACCGCGGATCAGTCCGCGGCCCTGGTGAAGGCACAGCAGGCGGTAGCCGAAGCGCATGTGAAGGCGGCAGAGCAGATCACTGCCGCGGAACGGGGCATCGAGTCAGCGCGGCTCAGCGCGTCGAAGGTGACTGGCAGCATCACGTCGAAGACCGACGCGTATGAAGAGGCTCTTCGGAAGCTGTCTCCGGTGCAGCGGGAGCTGTTCGAGTCCATCGCTGGACCGCGGGGTCTGAAGAGTGCGTATGCCGAGTGGCAGAAGTCGCTTCAGCCGGCGACGGTGCCTCTGTTCACGCGCGCCGTCAACGCCGTGAAGGCCTCTCTGCCGGGGCTGACGAACCTCGTCCTCGGCGCGGCCCGCGGAATCGACGTCCTCATGGGGAAGGCGTCGGCCGAACTGAAGACACCGTTCTGGACGAGCTTCAAGCGTGACATCTCGGAATCCGCAGAGCCGGCCCTCGTCAGTTTTGGAGTGGCGTTCGGTAATGTCATCGCCGGAATGGCGGGCATCGTCGACGCGTTCCTCCCGCACATGGATGGGATCGCGGCCAAGTCGGATTCCATCACTGAGCGGTTCGCTAAGTGGGGGAAGAGCCTCAAGGGCTCCCCGGACTTCGAGCGGTTCCTGGCCTACGTCAATCGAAATGCGCCGCCCCTCGCGGAATTCCTTGGCGATGTGCTCGGCGCACTGCTCGACGTCTCGCACGCGCTCGCGCCAGCATCGCAGATCATGTTCGAGGTTGTCGGCCCGCTATTCCGAGCTATTTCATGGCTCGCGACGAACGCCCCGGAATTTGTGATCGCCCTGTGGGGAATCTACTTCGCAACGAAGGCTATATCCCTCGGCATGGTGGCGTTCTCGGCGGCCATGATGGTGTACGAGGCCGTCATGATCGCCGGAACGATAGCGACGTCGGGGTTTGCCGTCGCTCTGGGGGCGACAGGAATCGTCCCGATCATTCGAGCCGTAGTCATCATCGTCGGGCTGCTCGTCGCAGGCGTCATCTGGGCGTACAAGAACGTCGGATGGTTCCACACGGCCGTTGACGTGGCCTGGAACGGGATCAAGGTCGCGACGCTCTTCCTCTGGGATAACGTCCTGAAGCCCGTGTTCGTCGGCCTCTGGACGATCTTGAAGGGTGTCGGAGTCGCAGCGATGTGGCTCTGGGAAAATGCACTCGGACCAGCATTCAGCTTTATCTGGGCCGCCGCGAAAATCCTGTTCACCATCGTTGTCGTGGGCGTTCTCACGCCGCTTTACCTGGCGTTTCAGGCGCTGGGTTGGATAGCTCAGTGGCTTTGGGAGAAGGTGCTAGGCCCCGTCTTCGGGTGGATAGGCGAGAAGGCCGTCTGGCTATACGAGAATGGGATCAAGCCAGCCTTCCAAGGGTTCGCGGATCAGCTGTCCGCCCTCGGAAAGGCGGCGCGCTGGCTCTGGGACAATTTCATCAGCCCCATCTTCTCGTGGATCGGGGATAAGGCGGCATGGCTTTACCGAGAGGGAGTCAAGCCGCACATTGATCGGCTGAGCTCACTGCTGGATTCCCTCTCCGACGGATTCTCGTCGACGAAGGACAACATCAAGCGGGCTTGGGATCAGATCAAGGACATCACGAAGGGCCCCGTCGAATTCGTCGCGAACATCGTCTACAACAAGGGCATCTTGCCCGTGTGGAACGCAGTCGCGGGAATTACCGGGGTGGAGAAGCTCAGTGAATTCAAGGGCTTCCACACTGGCGGTATTGCGTCGGGCTATTCGCCTGGACGTGACGACCGCCTGATCGCCGTCGGTGGCGGTGAGGCGATCATGCGCCCGGAGTGGACGCGCGCCATCGGCGCCGATCGGATCCACGCATGGAACGCCGCAGCCCGCTCCGGCGGTGTCAGCGGCGTACAGCGTGCTATCTCGGCGGGCATGCCGGCCTACGCGGACGGCGGCATTGTCGACTGGCTGAAGGACAAGGGTTCGCGCGTCGGATCGGCCTTGAAGGGCGGCTGGGACGCACTGAGTGATCCCGCTGCGCTCTTCGACGAGGTGACGGGCGGCGTAAAGGACAAGCTGAAGGCCCTGGCCTCTAACCGCTTCGCGCAGGCCGTCGGCAAGATGCCGGTGAAGATGCTCGAAGGGTTGAAGGCCAAGGCGGTCGAGTGGCTCTCCTTCGGCGGGGGCGAAGGTGGACTCTGGTCCCGCCCCGTCGACGCTGCCACGGGAACGTCGTTCGGTCAGGCCGGCGGCATGTGGTCGTCTGGCCGGCACACGGGTCTCGACTTCCCCGCGGCCGTAGGAATGCTCGTCCGTGCCGTCGCCGGCGGCAAGGTGTCGATGGCGACGGGCGGAGGTCCGTACGGCAACCACGTGATGATCAATCACGGCAACGGCCTGACGTCGCTGTACGCCCACCTGTCGGAGATCATGACGCAGGTTGGTCGCACCGTCCGCCAGGGCGAAACGATCGGCAAGGTCGGCGCTACCGGCAATGTCACCGGTCCGCACCTCCACCTGGAGGCGCGGATCAATGGCCGTGCGGTTGACCCCATGACCTACCTCTCCGGAGGTGGGGGCAAGGGCGGTGCGAGCGTTGAGCGTTGGCGCTCGGTTGTCCAGCACTCGCTTGCGCTGCTCGGTCAGCCAACGAGCCTGGCGGACACCACCCTGCGTCGGATGGACCAGGAGTCCGGCGGTAACCCGACGGCCGTGAACCTGTGGGACTCCAACGCGCGGGCAGGAACGCCGAGCGTGGGCCTTATGCAGGTGATCAAGCCGACCTTCGACGCTTACGCCGGCGGCATGCGTGACGTCGGTCCGAAGCTGTACGGCGTCTCAGCGGATCCCCTGGCCAACGTTTTCAGCTCCATGCGCTACGCCCTCTCCCGCTATGGCTCGCTGCCCAGCGCGTACAACCGCCCGGCGGTTACGCCGCGGGCGGGTTCCCCGGCATCGGGGAGCTGGCGTGGGTGGGGGAGCAGGGTCCGGAGCTCGTCCGGTTCCTCTCTCCGGCGCAGGTCTACAACAACCGCGACTCCATGGCGATGGCACGGCAGGCATCGAGCCTGAAGGGCCTGGCGCCCGCGGGCGGAGGCGCGCCGAACGTGGTCGTCGAGAACCGCGTATTCGTCGGTGATCGTGAAATCACGGACATCGTGAGGCACGAGGTCACCGTGCACACGGAAGGTGTGGCGGACCAACTCAACGTCGGCCGTCGCATCTGACGCACATCAAGCACACCCGGCCCCCTCCACCGCGCAGTGGAGGGGGCTTCCCTCTGCCCTCCACGGGCACCCCGAGACTTGGAGAGATCATGGACTGCACTCAGCCGATCAAGAACGCCCCCGTCACGTGCCCATGCGGTGCGGAGGTGCAGCAGACGGCCGGACCGGGCCGCGTCAAGCGGTACTGCAAGCCGTCGTGCGGCCGGGCCTGGCGCCGGCGTATGGCGGCAATGGGTTGGATCTGAGGCGCTCTTGACGGCCGGGTCCGGAGGCGTGACGGTTGTAGAACTCCGCGCAACTTCAATGACCTTGGAGCAGCCATGTCGCTACGCTACGTAGGTAAGGACCCGAATTCCGAGGAAGAGAACTGCCCCACTGTCCTCGTCGACGAGCAGACCGGGGACTACGTCCTTCAGGGCTGGGTCGCGGACGAGGGGACCATCACAGAGTGTGAGAAGTTCGGTCCCATCGCGCCGAACGAGGCCGTAATCCGACTCCCCGCACGCATGACGGAGCTGCTGAAGGAGGCGATCCGTGCCAACGAGCATCCCGACGTTCGCTGAGCTCCTGGCCAAGACGTCACATCACGCGCTCCACCTGGAGATGCGCGACGTCTACGGCGTTGAGTCGGAGGACAGCGCTTTCGCTGAGTGGAAGCGGGGCGGATCCCGGGACTTCAGTGACCGGTCGTCCTGGTGGTCGGGCTTCCATCAGACCGTTGCCGACGGCGTGAGCCGGGGTGTTCAGGTACGAAGGGCGCGAGTCGTCTCGGAGCCCGTATCGGAGTACATCCGGTTCGAGCACGCCGGAACCGTGAAGAATCTCGCGGCGGGTGAAGAGGTCCGCTGGCTTCCCCGGAGCCGCGCATCGGACCTCTTGCTACCCGGTAACGATGTGTGGATCTTCGACAACTACGCTCTGAAGTACGGGCTGTTCGATGGCGACGGCCGGCACGTCGGGGGACAGATGGTCTACGACCCCGAAGCCGTAGACCGCTGCCTGACGGCGTTCAACGCCGTATGGGAGCGCGCCACCCCGCACTCTGAGTACGAGCTCTGAACCATGTCCAAGGCTCCGTCAGCCCGCATTGAAGAGGCGCGGCAACGTGTCGCTAGGCGCCTCCGTGACCTCCGCCTAGATGCAGGGCTGACGGGGCAGGACATCGTGGAGCGCACCGGATGGCAGAAGTCGAAGGTGTCCCGGCTTCAGAATGCGGTTACGCCTCCGTCGACGGAGGACATCCGAACGTGGGCCCGAGTCTGCGGTGCCGAGGACCAGGCGGCCGACGTCATCGAGGAAGCCCGTACGGCTGACTCCATGTACTCAGATTGGCGCCGGAGAAACCGCCGTGGTCTGCGGTCCATGCAGGTTGCCCGCGGGGCTGTCCACCGCGAGACACAGCACATGAGGGTGTATAGCTCCACACTCGTGCCCGGCATGCTTCAGACGCGCGCCTACGCTGCTGCGCTCCTCGCCAACATCGCCCGTACGAAACGCATCCCCGACGACTCTGAGGCTGCCGCGGACACGCGCGTCGAGCGCTCAAAGATCATTCACGAAGGGGGTCGGACGTTCGTTTTCGTCCTGGAGGAGGCGGCACTTCGACGCCACATTGGGGGCTCCGACGTCATGGCCGAACAGCTTCTCCACCTCCTAGACGCTGCTCGATACCCGGCCGTGTCCCTCGGCGTCATTCCTGCCGGCACAGTGGTCAGGTGGCCGCTGGAGACGTTCACGGTGTACGACGACGAGAAGGTGTTCGTCGAGCTCCTCACGGCTGCGCTGACGATCTCAACACCGTCAGAAGTGGCGCAGTACGTCGACGCGCACCTTGAGATGATGCGTGCCGCTGTGTTCGGGCCTGAGGCTTACCGGATCATCGCGGGAGCAATACCGGAGCCGTCCTAAGTCGCGTAGAACCCGATAGAACTTCGTGGAACGTGCCTCCGTTCCCTCCATAACGTCGTCTGCAAGACGACAGCGGAGGTACGCAGTGGCGACGTCCATCAATGAGCCCGCACAGCGGGAAGTAGCCCGGCTCTTCATGCCTGTATGGCCGGCGGCTCCCCCGACCTGTGTGAAGTGCGTCAGCTGGGATCGCCAGCGAAAGACAGCCGTCGGACCCCTCCGCGGAACCGTCGTCAGCGACGCCAACGTATTGATCCGCCGCCACACCGCGCGGGGCCACCGATGAGGGGCGGCCTCGGCGCGAGCGATCGGGCGACGTGGCCGAAGCCGGCACCTGAGTGCCGGGTCTGCACAGCGTTAGCCGTCGAGCGTGGCGAGGCTCATGCGGCCCAAGACGTACGCACGGTTGCACAGGTCAACGCAGAGCTGCGCAACCATCCGCACCGACGCAGGCGGGGAGGGAGAGGCGCAGTATGAGCACCGTCCTACGTTTCGTGCAGCACCGCATCATCAGCCACCCTGAGGGCGAGCCCACGGTTTCCGCGCGGTGCCTCTCCGGAGACTGCGACTGGTCCGCCAGCCCCACCGCTGACGTCGCGTCCATTGACGTCGACTGCATGGCGCACACAGGTAAGACCGGGCACCCGACGTTCGCGCGGAGGTACGAGGACGTGGCGCTAGTGGAGCGGGTAGGCGAGTAACCCTCAGACCCGCGCGCCAGCCGTTGGTCACGACACAGGCGCGCGGCAGGGGCACAACTGGTGAGGTTGGCGCCCCCGGGGGCCCCCGCCGTTCTTCGGAGCGGCGGGGGCTTTCTTGTGACATGCTTATAGTGGCAACTTGGACACCCCGGAGTTCCGCGGGATGACCTTCCACGAGGTCCGCGCCCGCTCGGTCCTCAACCGGGTGCCCGGCGCCTCGCGCATGCCGTTCGAATGGACGGTCAACCCGTACCGCGGGTGCAGCCACGCCTGCGTGTACTGCTTCGCCCGCAAGACCCACGGCTACCTCGACCTCGACACCGGCATCGGTTTCGACTCGCAGATCGTCGTCAAGACCAACGCCCCCGAGCTGCTGCGCCGCGAACTCGCCTCGAGCCGGTGGGCCGGCGCACACATCGCCATGGGGACCAACGTCGACTGCTACCAGCGCGCCGAGGGCCGCTACCGGCTGATGCCCGGGATCATCGAGGCCCTGCTCGATCGGGCCAACCCCTTCTCCATCCTGACCAAGGGGACGCTGATCCTGCGCGACCTCCCGCTCCTGCGGCAGGCCGCCGCGGTCGCCGACGTCGGCATCTCCGTCTCCGTCGGCTTCACCGACACCGACCTGTGGCGCACCGTCGAGCCCGGCACCCCCTCCCCCGCCGCCCGGCTGGCCGCCGTACGGGCCCTCACCGACGCCGGCATCGAGTGCGGGGTGCTGATGGCCCCCGTCATCCCCTTCCTCGGGGACTCCCCCGAGCAGCTGCGCGCCACCGTCCGGGCCGTCGCCGAGTCCGGGGCGACCTCCGTGACACCCCTGGTACTCCATCTGCGGCCGGGCGCCCGCGAGTGGTTCACGGCGTGGCTGGCAGCACGCCACCCCCACCTCGTCGAACGGTACGAGCGGATGTACGCGGGCGGCTCGTACGCACCCACCTGGTACCAGCGCCAGATCACCCGGCAAGTCCACGAGCTCGCCGCCGAATTCGGCATCGGACCCTCCCGGCGGGGCGCGGCCCGCCGGATCCCCGTACCCGAACGCCCGGCCGGTCCGGCGCCCGCCGAGCCGGTCCAGCTCAGCCTCCTGTGACCTCGTACGGCCCCTGAAGGCTCATCACATCGGGCCAATCAGCGGCCCAATCCCGCCTTCCGGGCGCGGTTTCCGGGACGATTCCGCCCAGAACCCTCGGCTGGGAGGCCCCATGCTCCACCCCGCGTACCCTGCGACCCCCGCGAAGAAGCGCGGCCCGCTGACGAAGCGCGCCGCCGTCCTGCTGTCGGTCGCCACCGCGACCGTGGCCGCCGTCGTCACGAGCCCGGCGGGTGCCGCGCCGGCGGCCGCGGCGCCGGCCGCCTTGCCCGCCGCGCTGCGCTGGACCGGCTGTGCGACCCCGCGCTATCCGACGCTGCAGTGCGCCTCCCTCAAGGTTCCGCTCGACCACGACCACCCGGCCGGCCGGCAGATCTCGCTGGCCCTGACCCGGGTCCCGCACACCGCCGCCACCTCGCAGGGCCCGCTGCTCGTCAACCCCGGCGGGCCCGGCGGCAGCGGCCGGAGCCTGGCCGGGTTCATCGCCTCAGCGCTGCCCAAGGACGTGGCCGCCCAGTACGACGTCATCGGCTTCGACCCCCGGGGCGTCGGCAAGAGCGAGCCCGCCCTGGACTGCGGGCCCGGCCACTTCGCCCCCGTGCGCCCGGACTCCGTACCGCTCGACGCGCAGACCGAGCGGGCCAACCTGGACCGGGTGAAGTCCTTCGCCGAGTCCTGCCAGACCAGGCACGCGGACGTGCTCCCGTACATCGGCACCGTCTCGGCCGCCCACGACATCGAGGTGCTGCGCGGGGCCCTCGGCGCGGCGAAGGTCAGCTACTTCGGCTACTCGTACGGGACCTACCTGGGCGCGGTGTACGCCAAGCTCCACCCGGACCGGGTGCACCGCCTCGTCCTGGACTCCGTGGTCGACCCGGGCGGGGTCTGGTACGAGGACAACCTGGCCCAGGACCAGGCGTTCGACGCCCGCCACAAGTCCTTCCTGGCCTGGGTGGCCCAGTACGACGACAAGTACGGGCTGGGCACCGACCCGGCGGGGGTCGAGGAGCGCTGGTACGCGATGCGCGACGCCCTGCGCGGGACCCCGGCGGGCGGGAAGGTGGGCCCGGCGGAGCTGGAGGACACGTACATGCCGGGCGGCTACTACAACGGCTACTGGCCGGTCCTCGCCGAGGCCTTCTCCGCGTACGAGGTGGCGAAGGACCCCAAGCCCCTGGTGGCGGCGTACGAGCGGTTCGGGGCGGTGGAGCCCTCCGCGGGCAACAGCTACAGCGTGTACACGGCGGTGCAGTGCCGGGACTCGGCCTGGCCGAAGGACTGGAACCAGTGGCGTGCGGACATGTGGCGCACCCACGCGAAGGCCCCGTTCATGACCTGGAACAACGCCTGGTACAACGCCCCGTGCGCCTTCTGGCGGACGGAGCCGCTCGCGGCGCCGGACGTGACCAACGCCGACCTCCCGCCGGCCCTGCTGCTCCAGGCGACGGAGGACGCGGCGACCCCGTTCGAGGGGGCGCTGAGCATGAAGGGGAAGCTGAAGGGCTCGGCGCTGGTGGTCGAGGAGGGCGGCGGCAACCACGGGGTCGCGCTCAGCGGCAACAAGTGCCTGGACGAGAAGGTGGCGGCGTACCTGCGGAGCGGCCAGGCCTCGGACGCGACCTGCCCCGCCCCGCCGGCCCCGAAGCCCACCACGTCCACCCGCGCGGTCCCCCCGACCGCCGGCGGCACGGCCCTCCACGGCCTCCTGGGCTTCCGCGGGTAGGCATCGGATCGCGGCCGGGACGGCTTCAGCCTGCGGGTGACGGGACGGGTGGGACCGGCAGGACGGCGAAGGCCTCCACCTCCAGCAGGAGCTCCGGGCGGATCAGGGCGGCGACCTGGACGGCCGAGGACGTCGGCAGCAGGTCGGCGGGGATGACGGCGTCGCGCGCCTCCCTGACGGCCGGGAGGTGGGCGATGTCCGTGACGAAGTACGTCAGCTTCACCACGTCGTCGAAGGCCGCCCCGGCCGCGGCCAGGCAGCGCCGGAGGTTCTCGAACACCTGGCGGGCCTGCGCGGCGGCGTCGCCCTCGCCGACGATCCGGCCCTGTTCGTCGAAGGCGCACTGGCCGGAGACCGCGATGAACCGCCCGGTGCCCCAGGCGACGTGGCTGTAGCCCGTACCGGGGTGGACGCCTTCCGGCGCTGCGACGCGCGTGATGTGGCGGTGGCCGCGGTGGTCGCGGTGGTCGTCGGGCCCGCTCGTGAGGTCGCTCATGTGGCTGATCATGTCAGCGGGGCCGGCGATGTCAGCGCGGTGTGCGCAGTGTGCGCAGGGCCGCCGTCGCCGCCACCGCGAGGCGGGGGTGGGACTGGGCGCGGGTGAGGACCTCCCTGGCGCGCGGGTCGGCGAGGGCGCCGAGGCCCTCCACGCAGGCCAGGGCCACCCGCCAGTACGGCTCGTGCGGGGACAGCAGCCGGGACAGCGTGGCCATGAGGACCGGCGCCGATTCGGGGGCGCGCAGGATCGTGAGGAGCCGTACGGGCTGCAGGGCGTAGGCCGTGCGCAGGGTGTTGGTGGCCAGCGCCGCCGCCGCCCGGGCGGTGCGCGGGTCGCCCAGGACGGCGAGCGCCTCGGCGGCGGCCGCGCAGCGCGGCGGGTCGCGGTGGTTGAGCAGCAGCACCAGCGGCTCGAAGGCCCGCCGGTCCCCGGCCAGCCCGAGCCGGTACGCGGCCAGTTCGCGGGCCCACAGGGGCAGGCCGGCGGAGGTCAGGGAGGCGGCCAGCGCGTCGGGGCCCGCCGCGAGCAGCTCCCCGTACCGCGGGGACTCCCCGGATTCCGTTCGCAGGCGCTCCAGCACGTCGTTCACCCGGCCACCCTAGGGCGGCGCGGCCGCCGCCACGCCGGGTTTCCGCAGATGGTTGATCGATGATCGATGATCGGTACATTTGGGCGGTACAGGTCACATCTCCGTGCTCTGGCGCGGCAGTTACCGGCGGGTTACGCTCCCTTCAACGTACGAGGCCGGCCTGGTGACGCAGCCGCCCCGTATCAGTCGGTCCGGTAGCTCCCACGATTCCCGTGCACCAGCTACCTCTGCTGCCTTTCGTGTACGGCGCGACCCCGGGACAGGGTCCGCCGTTCTCCGCCCCGCGTTTCCTCACGGGCCGGTATCTCCGCCGCGCGTCGTGCGCCGTGCGGCCCCCTCAGTCGTCACCCTCTTCCACTGGAGTCCCGCGATGGACCTTCCGTCCACGTCCAGTCAGTCCACCGGCCAGTCCGCCTTCCAGACCATCGCCGTCATCGGCCTCGGCACCATGGGCACCGGCATCGCCGAGGTCCTCGCCCAGGCCGGCCGCGAGGTCATCGGCATCGACATCAGCGAGGCCGCCACCCGCCGGGCCACGGCCGCCCTCTCGGCCGCCACGGCCCGTTCGGTTGTCCGCGAGCGCCTCACCGAGCAGGAGCGCGAAGGCGTGCTCGCCCGCTTCCGCACCTTCACCGAGCTGTCCGCCGCGGCCGACGCCGACCTCGTCATCGAGGTCGTCCCGGAGAGCTACGAGCTCAAGCAGCGCCTCTTCCGCGAGCTCGACGCGATCGTCCGCCCCGACACGATCCTGGCCACCGGCACCAACGCCCTGTCGGTGACCCGGCTCGCCGCCGAGTCGCAGCGCCCCGAGCGCGTCCTCGGCCTGCACTTCTTCAACCCGGCCCCGGCGATGAAGCTGGTCGAGGTGGTCTCCAGCGTCCTGACCGCCCCGCCGGCCGTCGAGGCGGTCACCCTGCTGGCCCGCGAGCTCGGCAAGGAGCCCGTCTCCGTCGGTGACCGCCCCGGCTTCGTCGCGGACGGCCTGCTCTTCGGGTACCTCAACCAGGCCGCCGCGATGTACGAGTCGAAGTACGCCTCCCGCGAGGACATCGACGCGGCGATGCGGCTCGGCTGCGGTCTGCCCATGGGCCCGCTCGCGCTGCTCGACCTGATCGGCGTGGACACCGCCCGGACCGTCCTGGAGGCCATGTACGCCTCCTCCGGCGACCGGCTGCACGCCCCGGCCCCGATCCTGGGCCACCTCGCCGAGGCGGGCCTGACCGGACAGAAGGCCGGGCGCGGCTTCTACACGTACGGGGAGCCGGGCGGCTCCGCCGTCGTCCGCGACGCCCAGACCCCGCTGGACGGGGCCCGGCTCGGCGAGGGCCGGCCGGTCGCGAAGGTCGGCGTGGCCGGCTCCGGCACCATGGCGAGCGGCATCGCGCAGGTCTTCGCGCAGGCCGGCTTCGCGGTGGTGCTCGCCGCCCGCAGCCAGGAGAAGGCGTCCGCCGCGAAGGCCGCGATCGGAAAGTCCTTGGACCGTGCGGTGTCCAAGGGCCGGCTGACCGAGGAGAGCGCGGCGCGGACGCTGGAGCGGATCACCCCGGCCGGCTCGCTGGACGCCTTCGCCGACGTGGACCTGGCCGTGGAGGCGGTCGCCGAGGACCTGGCGGTCAAGCAGGAGCTGTTCGCGGCCCTCGACAAGATCTGCAGGCCCGGCGCGGTGCTGGCCACCACGACCTCCTCCCTGCCGGTGATCGCGATCGCCCGCGCGACCTCGCGTCCGCAGGACGTGATCGGCATGCACTTCTTCAACCCGGCTCCGGCGATGAAGCTGGTCGAGGTGGTCCGGACCGTCCTGACCTCCGACGACGTGCACGCCACGGTCCGCGAGATCTGCCTCAAGGTGCGCAAGCACCCGGTGGACTGCGGGGACCGGGCCGGGTTCATCGTCAACGCGCTGCTGTTCCCGTACTTGAACAACGCCGTGAAGATGGTCGAGCAGCACTATGCGACCCTCGACGACATCGACGCGGCGATGAAGCTGGGCGGCGGCTACCCGATGGGGCCCTTCGAGCTCCTGGACGTCGTCGGTCTGGACGTCTCGCTGGCGATCGAGAAGGTGCTCCACAAGGAGTTCCGCGATCCCGGCCTGGCCCCGTCCCCGCTGCTGGAGCACCTGGTGGCGGCGGGCTGCCTGGGCCGCAAGACCGGCCGCGGATTCCGTGAGTACGCCCGCCGGTAATCAGCGCCCCGGCCAGGTGCCCCCAGAGCCGGATGCGTGGGGAGGGCTGCTCGGGTCTGCCGCACCCTCACGGCAGGACGTACCTTCCGAGCCCAGTGCGGGCCCTCCCCCGCATCCACCCCTGCCCCACCCCCCTCAGGCGCGCTCCCCCGCGCGAATGAAGTACTTTCGCTCTATGTCCCAGCCCGCCAAGACCTCGCCCCGCGCCGCCACGGCCTCCGACAGCACCGAGAGCCCGGCGGGCACCAAGGCGGCCGCCCAGCGGCTCAAAATGCGCCGCGAGCTCGCCGCCGCCGCCATGGAGCTGTTCGCGACCAAGGGGTACGAGGCGACGACGGTCGACGAGATCGCCGCGACGGCGGGGGTGGCGCGCCGGACCTTCTTCCGGCACTTCCGGTCCAAGGAAGAGGCGATCTTCCCGGACCACGACGACACCCTGACCAGGGCCGAGGCGGTGCTGGACGTGGCCCCGGCGCACGAGCACCCGCTCGACACGGTGTGCCGCGGGATCAAGGAAGTCATGAAGATGTACGCCGCCTCGCCGGCGGTGTCGGTGGAGCGCTACCGGCTCACCCGCGAGGTGCCGGCGCTGCGGGAGCGGGAGATCGCCTCGGTGGCCCGGTACGAGCGGCTGTTCACCCGCTACCTGCTGGCCCACTTCGACGAGACCGACCACCACGACGGCAACGACGACCCGCTGCTGGCCGAGGTGGCCGCCTCGGCGGTCGTGACGGCCCACAACCACGTGCTGCGGCGCTGGCTGCGGGCGGGCGGCCAGGGGGACGTGGAGGCGCAGCTGGACCACGCCTTCTCGATCGTGCGGAAGACCTTCGGCACGGGGATCGGCGCGGGCCGCACCCTGGGCACCACGCCGGCAGCGGCCCCGGCCGCGCCGGCGCAGGTCCGTACACAGGGCGAGGTGCTGGTGGCGGTGGCCCGTACGGACGCCCCGCTCGACGAGGTCATGCGGACCATCGAGGAAGCGCTCAGAAACAAGCAGTAGTCGCACACATCACAGTGGCCGCTCCCGTTCCGGGGGCGGCCGCTTTTGTTTGTCCGACTTGCCCCTACTCGCGGGTAACCCTGATCGATCATCGCTCATCTGCGCAGGTCAATAGGCAAATGAGAGAAAGTTTTGGCACGCGGTGCCTTGCTAGGTGACACGGGGTGCCATACGTTGAATCTCGTCCGGATGTCCCCGCGGTCCACGCCCACTCGGCACGAACCGCGCCCCGGATGCCTGCGTCACCAGGCCCCGAGCGCACGCCTCACCACGGGCATCGCGCCAGCACCACAGCTCTCCCCCTGCCTTCGGCGGGGGGACCCCCACCGGACCGACGGCATTCGCAGTACGCCAGCACCACCCACACCACACCCGTTCCACGCACCCGCGTATCCCTCAGCGCACCCTCAGCGCTCGCCGGAGGCACACCGTGAAGGACATCCTGGACGCGATCCAGTCGCAGGCCGCAACGGCCGCCGACTTCGCGGCCCTGCCGCTCCCCGACTCGTACCGCGCGATCACCGTGCACAAGGACGAGGCGGAGATGTTCGCGGGGCTCACCACCCGTGAGAAGGACCCGCGCAAGTCCCTGCACCTCGACCAGGTCCCGGTGCCGGAGCTCGGCCCGGGCGAGGCCCTGGTGGCCGTCATGGCCTCCTCGGTCAACTACAACTCGGTCTGGACGTCGATCTTCGAGCCGGTGTCGACCTTCAACTTCCTGGAGCGTTACGGCAAGCTCAGCGACCTGAGCAAGCGCCACGACCTCCCGTACCACGTCATCGGCTCCGACCTCGCGGGCGTCGTGCTGCGCACCGGCCCGGGCGTCAACTCCTGGAAGCCGGGCGACGAGGTCGTCGCGCACTGCCTCTCGGTCGAGCTGGAGTCCTCGGACGGCCACAACGACACGATGCTCGACCCCGAGCAGCGCATCTGGGGCTTCGAGACCAACTTCGGCGGCCTGGCGGAGATCGCCCTCGTCAAGTCCAACCAGCTGATGCCGAAGCCCGGCCACCTGAGCTGGGAGGAGGCCGCCTCCCCCGGCCTGGTCAACTCCACCGCCTACCGCCAGCTGGTCTCGCGCAACGGCGCCGGCATGAAGCAGGGCGACAACGTCCTGATCTGGGGCGCCAGCGGCGGACTCGGCTCGTACGCCACCCAGTTCGCGCTGGCCGGCGGCGCCAACCCGATCTGCGTGGTCTCCAGCGAGCAGAAGGCGGACATCTGCCGCTCGATGGGTGCGACCGCGATCATCGACCGCAGCGCCGAGGGCTACAAGTTCTGGAAGGACGAGCACACCCAGGACCCCAAGGAGTGGAAGCGCTTCGGCAAGCGCATCCGCGAGCTGACCGGCGGCGAGGACATCGACATCGTCTTCGAGCACCCCGGCCGGGAGACCTTCGGCGCGAGCGTCTACGTCACGCGCAAGGGCGGCACCATCACCACCTGCGCCTCGACCTCGGGCTACATGCACGAGTACGACAACCGCTACCTGTGGATGTCGCTCAAGCGGATCATCGGCTCTCACTTCGCCAACTACCGCGAGGCGTGGGAAGCCAACCGCCTGATCGCCAAGGGCAAGATCCACCCCACGCTGTCCAAGGTCTACTCCCTGGAGGAGACCGGCCAGGCCGCGTACGACGTCCACCGCAACCTCCACCAGGGCAAGGTCGGCGTCCTGGCGCTGGCCCCCGAGGAGGGCCTGGGCGTGCGCGACCACGAGCTGCGCGCGACGCACCTCGAGGCGATCAACCGCTTCCGCAACATCTGAACCGTCTGAATCGTCTGAGTCGGCTCAAAGGCCATAAGGATCGCCTGAGATGACAGAGCGCCAGAAAGACCGTCCGTGGCTCATGCGGACGTACGCCGGCCACTCCACGGCCGAGGCGTCCAACGAGTTGTACCGCCGCAACCTCGCCAAGGGCCAGACCGGCCTGTCGGTCGCGTTCGACCTCCCGACGCAGACCGGCTACGACCCCGACCACATCCTCGCCCGCGGCGAGGTGGGCCGGGTCGGGGTCCCGGTCTCCCATCTGGGTGACATGCGGCGGCTGTTCCAGGACATCCCCCTGGAGCAGATGAACACCTCGATGACGATCAACGCCACCGCCATGTGGCTGCTGGCGCTCTACCAGGTGGCCGCCGAGGAGCAGGGCGCGGACATCGCCCAGCTCCAGGGCACCACCCAGAACGACATCGTCAAGGAGTACCTCTCGCGCGGGACGCACGTCTTCCCGCCCGGGCCCTCGCTCCGCCTGACGACGGACATGATCGCGTACACGGTCAACCACATCCCGAAGTGGAACCCGATCAACATCTGCTCGTACCACCTCCAGGAGGCCGGGGCCACCCCGGTCCAGGAGATCTCGTACGCGATGTCGACCGCGATCGCCGTGCTGGACTCGGTGCGCGACTCCGGCCAGGTCCCGGAGGATCGTTTCGGCGAAGTGGTCGCCCGTATCTCGTTCTTCGTGAACGCGGGCGTCCGCTTCATCGAGGAGATGTGCAAGATGCGCGCCTTCGGCCGCATCTGGGACCAGGTCACCCGCGAGCGCTACGGCATCGAGAAAGCCAAGCAGCGCCGCTTCCGGTACGGCGTCCAGGTCAACTCCCTGGGCCTGACCGAGGCCCAGCCGGAGAACAACGTCCAGCGCATCGTGCTGGAGATGCTCGCGGTCACCCTCTCCAAGGACGCCCGCGCCCGCGCCGTGCAGCTGCCCGCCTGGAACGAGGCGCTGGGCCTGCCCCGGCCCTGGGACCAGCAGTGGTCGCTGCGCATCCAGCAGGTCCTGGCGCACGAGAGCGACCTGCTGGAGTACGAGGACATCTTCGCCGGATCCCACGTCATCGAGGCCAAAGTCGACTCCCTGGTCGTCGACTGCCTGGCCGAGATCGACCGGATCCAGGAGATGGGCGGCGCGATGGCCGCCGTCGAGTCCGGGTACCTGAAGTCCCAGCTGGTCTCCTCGCACGCCGAGCGGCGCGCCCGGATCGAGGCCGGCGACGACAAGATCGTCGGCGTGAACTGCTTCGTGCAGACCGAGGAGAACCCGCTGACGGCCGACCTGGACGGCGCCATCATGACGGTCGACCCGGCCGTCGAGGCGCTGACCGTGGAGCGGATCACCCGCTGGCGGGCCGAGCGGCAGGAGTCCTCGGACCGGCAGGGCGACGGCGACCCGTTCGTCTTCCCGACGGTGATGCAGTCCCTGGACCGGCTCAAGGAGGCCGCGGCCGGGACCGAGAACCTGATGGAGGCCACCCTGGAGTGCGCCCGCGCGGGTGTCACCACCGGTGAGTGGGCGAACGCCCTGCGCGAGGTGTTCGGCGAGTTCCGCGCCCCGACCGGGGTCTCCTCGGCCCCGGTGGCGGTCACCGCCGAGGAGGGCACGCCCATGGCCCTCGTCCGCGAGAAGGTCGCCCGTACCGCCGAGGACCTCGGCTCCGGCCGGCTGCGCCTGCTGGTCGGCAAGCCGGGCCTGGACGGGCACTCCAACGGCGCCGAGCAGATCGCCGTGCGGGCCCGCGACGCCGGATTCGAGGTGGTCTACCAGGGCATCCGGCTGACGCCCGAGGAGATCTCCTCGGCGGCGCTGGCCGAGGACGTGCACTGCGTGGGACTGTCCATCCTGTCCGGCTCGCACAGCGCGCTCGTGCCGGACGTGCTGGAACGCCTCCGTACGGCGGGGGCGGGTGACATCCCCGTGGTCCTCGGCGGCATCATTCCGAACGCCGACGCCATCGCCCTCAAGGCGGCCGGCGTGGCCGCCGTCTTCACACCCAAGGACTTCGGTATCACGGAGATCATCGGCCGTATCGTCGACGAGATCCGGAAAGCGAACAAGCTCGACCCTCTGGAGGTCCCCGCATGACCACGCCCTCTTCCCCCGTGAACCGGCTGCGTCCGCGCCGCTCCTGCCTCGCGGTGCCGGGATCGAACCCGCGCTTCCTGGAGAAGGCCCAGGGCCTGCCGGCCGACCAGGTCTTCCTCGACCTGGAGGACGCCTGCGCCCCGCTCGCCAAGGAAGGCGCCCGCCACACGATCGTGGACGCGCTGAACAACGGTGACTGGACCGGCAAGACCCGGGTCGTGCGCGTCAACGACTGGACCACGCACTGGACGTACCGCGACGTCATCACGGTCGTGGAGGGCGCGGGCCAGAACCTCGACTGCATCATGCTGCCGAAGGTCCAGGACGCCCAGCAGGTCGTGGCGCTGGACCTGCTGCTGACGCAGATCGAGAAGACGATGGGCTTCGAGGTCGGCAAGATCGGCATCGAGGCGCAGATCGAGAACGCCAAGGGCCTGGTCAACGTCGACGAGATCGCCGCCGCCTCTCCGCGGCTGGAGACCATCATCTTCGGCCCGGCCGACTTCATGGCCTCGATCAACATGAAGTCGCTGGTCGTGGGCATGCAGCCGCCCGGCTACCCGGCGGACGCCTACCACTACATCCTGATGCGGATCCTGATGGCGGCCCGCATGCACAACCTCCAGGCGATCGACGGTCCCTTCCTGCAGATCCGCGACGTGGACGCGTACCGCGAGGTGGCGGGCCGGGCGGCGGCGCTGGGCTTCGACGGCAAGTGGGTGCTGCACCCGGGCCAGGTCGACGCGGCCAACGAGGTCTTCTCCCCCTCCCAGGAGGACTACGACCACTCCGAGCTGATCCTCGACGCGTACGACTGGTGCACCTCCGAGGCCGGCGGCAAGAAGGGCTCGGCCATGCTCGGCGACGAGATGATCGACGAGGCCAGCCGCAAGATGGCCCTGGTCATCGCGGGCAAGGGCCGCGCGGCCGGCATGCAGCGCACCACCAAGTTCGAGATCCCGGAGGCCTGATCCCGATGCAGTTCGGACGCACGTACGAGGAGTTCGAGGTCGGTGCGCTCTACAAGCACTGGCCCGGGAAGACGGTCACGGAGTACGACGACCACCTCTTCTGCCTGCTGACCATGAATCACCACCCGCTCCACATGGACAGCAATTACGCCGAGAACACGACCGACTTCGGCAAGAACGTGGTCGTGGGCAACTACATCTACTCGCTGCTGCTCGGCATGTCCGTGCCGGACGTCTCCGGGAAGGCCATCGCCAACCTGGAGATCGAGTCGCTGCGGCACGTGGCGCCGACCTTCCACGGCGACACGATCTACGGCGAGACGACCGTCCTGGACAAGACCCCGTCCAAGTCGAAGAACGACCGCGGGATCGTCTACGTGGAGACCAAGGGCTACAAGCAGGACGGCACCCTCGTCTGCGTCTTCCGGCGCAAGGTGATGGTCCCGACCGAGGCGTACATCAAGGAGCGCGGCGGCGAGCAGCCCGGCCGCCCGCAGCTGAAGGAACAGGGGAAGTAGCCATGGCCCGACTCGCCCAGACCGCCGGGCTGACCGACGTCCAGCGGGAGATCCTCAAGACCGTCCGGGAGTTCGTCGACAAGGAGATCATCCCGGTCGCGACCGAGCTCGAACACCGTGACGAGTACCCGCAGCAGATCGTGGACGGCCTCAAGGAGCTCGGCCTCTTCGGCCTGATGATTCCGGAGGAGTACGGCGGCCTGGGTGAGTCGCTGCTCACCTACGCGCTGTGCGTGGAGGAGATAGCTCGGGGCTGGATGTCCGTCTCGGGCATCATCAACACCCACTTCATCGTGGCGTACATGCTCAAGCAGCACGGCACGCAGGAGCAGAAGGACCACTTCCTCCCCCGCATGGCACTCGGCGAGGTGCGCGGCGCGTTCTCGATGTCCGAGCCGGGGCTGGGCTCCGACGTGTCGGCCATCACGTCGAAGGCGGTGAAGGACGGCGACGAGTACGTCCTGAACGGCCAGAAGATGTGGCTGACGAACGGCGGCTCCTCGACCCTGGTGGCCGTCCTGGTCCGAAGTGACGAAGGACACCCCGAGGGCACGGCCCCGCACAAGTCGATGACGACCTTCCTCGTCGAGAAGGAGCCGGGCTTCGGTGAGGTCCGTCCGGGCCTGACCATCCCGGGCAAGATCGACAAGATGGGCTACAAGGGCGTCGACACGACCGAGCTGATCATGGACGGACTGCGCATTCCGGCCAATCGGGTCCTCGGAGGCCAGACAGGCCGAGGGTTTTACCAAATGATGGACGGGGTCGAGGTCGGCCGCGTGAACGTGGCGGCGCGTGGCTGCGGCGTCGCTCAGCGTGCGTTCGAGCTGGGTGTCTCCTATGCCCAGCAACGTCACACTTTCGGCAAGGCGATCGCCGAGCACCAGGCCATCCAGTTCAAGCTGGCCGAGATGGCTACCAAGGTCGAGGCCGCCCATGCGATGATGGTCAATGCAGCACGCAAAAAGGACTCCGGGGAACGAAACGACCTGGAGGCAGGGATGGCGAAGTACCTCGCCTCCGAATACTGCAAGGAGGTAGTCGAGGACGCCTTCCGTATCCATGGCGGCTACGGGTTCTCGAAGGAGTACGAGATCGAGCGCCTCTACCGGGAGGCACCGATGCTGCTGATCGGTGAGGGTACGGCCGAGATCCAGAAAATGATCATCGGTCGACGCCTGCTCGAGGAGTACCGACTGCAGGGCTGAAAGTCCCTTTTGCGGCGGATCCTCCATGGGTTCGTCGCAAAAGAATCACTGGCAGTCACTGGCTGGCGGCCATCGACTCGGCTTCTGGCTTGCCCAGTTGTTGCGTGCAACCGATAGCATTCCAGTAAAGCCGCCGTCCCGTCCCCCTGTTTGCGGCGCGGCAATCACCCGCTACGAAGGTCATCCATGCCCCACAGCCAAACCTCTGCACCTCGCGTCGGCATCCTCGGTGGACGTCTCGCACGCGGAGCATCGCCGTGGCTTCTGCCGACCGTCGCCACCGCTGCGCTCAGCCTCACCCGGGCCCGCAAGTCCGGCCGCTGGGCCGCGGTGGCCGTGCCCACCACCGCTCTCGCGGCGGGCATGCTGTGGTTCTTCCGCGACCCCGAGCGTGAGATCACGCAGGGCCGTGTCATCTCGCCCGCCGACGGTGTGGTGCAGAGCATCATGCCGTGGAAGGACGGGCGGACCCGGGTCGCGATCTTCATGAGCCCGCTGAACGTCCACGTCAACCGCGCGCCCCTCGCGGGCACGGTGACGTCCGTGGAGCACGTCCCGGGCGGGTTCGTCCCGGCGTTCAACAAGGAGAGCGAGAACAACGAACGCGTTGTCTGGCACTTCGACACCGAACTCGGCGACATCGAGATGGTGCAGATCGCCGGCGCCGTCGCACGCCGCATCGTCCCGTACCTGCCGGCCGGCACCAAGGTGGAGCAGGGCGAACGCATCGGTCTGATCCGTTTCGGCTCCCGCGTCGACATCTACCTCCCCGAGGGTGTCGAGGTCGCGGTCGAGGTCGGACAGGCCACCACCGCGGGGGTGACCCGAATTGACCGTGACTGACCCTGAGACTCCCACCACACCGTCGGGCGGCTGGGTACCCGAGGCCGCGGAGGAGGAGTCCGCCGAGGACGACATGCCGCTCTCGCTGCGGCTGTCGATAGCGGACACCCTCACCCTCGGCAACGCGACGTGCGGATTCATGGCGGTGTACTTCACCACCACCGGGATCCTCATCCCGCACCTCACCGGCAGCGGCGAGTCGGGCATGGCCCGCAACAGCGCCGCGACGGCGGTGATACTGATGCTGCTCGCCGCGGTCTTCGACCTCTTCGACGGCATCGTGGCCCGCAAGCTGCGCAGCTCGCCGATGGGCGCCGAGCTGGACAACCTGTCCGACCTGATCAGCTTCGGCCTGGCTCCCGCGTACTTCGTGCTCGTGTACGGCATGGTCGCCGACGACGCTGTGCAGAAGATGTCCGCGCTGGCCGCGATCGTGGTGCTGCTGGCCGTGGTGCTCAGACTCGCGAGATTCAGCTGCGTGAC
Source organism: Streptomyces sp. NPDC059355 (assembly GCF_042752335.1). NCBI lineage: Bacteria > Bacillati > Actinomycetota > Actinomycetes > Kitasatosporales > Streptomycetaceae > Streptomyces > Streptomyces sp. NPDC059355. The sequence goes on from NZ_JBHYXN010000008.1 coordinate 187,537, forward strand.
CATGAAGGACGGCATGTTCCAGGGCATGCCGAGCCCCTTCGGCGCGCTGACGGTCGTCTCGATCGTCCTGCTGGAGCTGCCGTTCATCCCGACGCTCCTGGCGATCATCGGGGTGGCCTGGCTGATGGTGAGCCGGGTCGAGTACCCGAAGCCGCGGGGCGTCCTCGCGGTGGCGATGCTGAGCTGGATCATCGGGGCCATGGGCCTCCTGGCGGCCTGGGCGTTCGACGCTCCGGGCGGTCAGGTGCTGCTTCAGGCGGGCTGCGCCCTGCAGATCGCTCTGGCGGCGACCATCCCGCTGTTCGCGACGACCCGTCGCGCGAACACCTTCCGCCACAACCGCCGCGAGGCGCGAGCGGCGTCGCAGCTCCCGTAGCCGCACGCAGTCCCCGAAGGGCCCCCGAGGTGATCACACCCCGGGGGCCCTTCGCGTACCCGGGAGCCTCCGCCTGCACTGGCGCTGCGAGGGGGCGGGGCCGGTGGCGGGGCGGGGGGCCGTCCGGGGTAGGCATGATTTATGGCCCCGTCCCGGCATCGACGACCTCGGCCGGGTTACGGGCCACAAATCACGTTTTACACCCCGGACGACCCCCCGCCCCGCCACCGTCCCCGCCCGGGCAGCTCAATCGAAGCCAGCCGGCCGGGGTCGGGGGCGGGGTGGGGCGCTGTCCGGGGTGTAAAACGTGATTTGTGGCCCAGGCCCCCGGGCACACGGCGCTCCCGCTCAGGGGCCATAAATCATGCCTACCCCGGGCAGCGCCCCCCCCCCGCCCCCCCCCCCGGCCCCCCCCGGCCCCCCCCCCGCCCCCCCCGGGGGGGGGCGGCGGGGGGGGGGGGAAGGGGCG
>NZ_JBHYXN010000008.1:188391-232046 GCF_042752335.1 Streptomyces sp. NPDC059355
AAACTATCGTAATATAAACTTTGCCTACCCCGGGCAGCGCCCCACCCCGCCCCCGACCCCGGCCACCCCGACTCCGCCCCCGTCCCACCCCCGGAGGGCTACGCTTGATGTCGGAAAATCGCCAGCCCGGCCAGGGCCGGCCCGGGATGCTGGAGCCATGTACACCGACACCGACCGCTGCGTGAGGGCCGTGCAGTCGAAGGACGCCCGCTTCGACGGATGGTTCTTCACCGCCGTGCGGACCACCGGGATCTACTGCCGGCCCAGCTGCCCCGCGGTGCCGCCCAAGGTCGAGAACATGACCTTCCTGCCCAGCGCCGCCGCCTGCCAGCAGGCCGGGTTCCGGGCCTGCAAGCGGTGCCGGCCCGACACCTCCCCCGGCTCCCCCGAGTGGAACGCCCGCGCCGACGCGGTCGCCCGGGCCATGCGGCTCATCCAGGACGGGGTCGTGGACCGCGAGGGAGTGCCGGGGCTGGCGGTGCGGCTGGGGTACTCCACCCGCCAGGTGGAGCGGCAGCTGAACGCCGAGCTCGGAGCCGGACCCCTCGCCCTCGCCCGGGCCCAGCGCGCCCAGACCGCCCGGCTGCTGATCGAGACCTCCGAGCTGCCGATGGGCGACATCGCCTTCGCCGCCGGGTTCTCCTCGATCCGGACCTTCAACGAGACCGTCCGCGAGGTCTTCGCCCTCGCCCCCGGCGAGCTGCGCCTGCGGGCCGGGAAGACGAGCCGGCACGCGCCGAGGGTGCCCGGGAGCATAAGCCTGCGCCTGCCGTACCGGGCCCCACTCAACCCCGACAACCTCTTCGGCCACCTCGCCGCGACGGCCGTCCCCGGCGTCGAGGAGTGGCGGGCCGGCGCCTACCGCCGGACGCTGCGGCTCCCCTACGGCACCGGGGTCGTGGCGCTCAGCCCGCAGCCCGACCACATCGGCTGCCAGCTGGCCCTCACCGACCTGCGCGACCTCACGATCGCCATCAGCCGCTGCCGCTGGATGCTCGATCTGGACGCCGATCCCGAGGCCGTCGACGAGCAGCTGCGGTCCGATCCGCTGCTGGCCCCGCTCGTGGACAAGGCCCCGGGGCGCCGGGTGCCGCGTACGGTCGACGCGGCGGAGTTCGCCGTACGGGCCGTGCTCGGCCAGCAGGTGTCCACCGCGGCGGCCCGTACGCACGCCGCCCGGCTGGTCGCCTCGTACGGGGAGCCGGTCGCCGATCCCGATCCCGAGGGCGGGCTGACCCACCTGTTTCCCTCGCCGCAGGCGCTGGCGGCTCTGGACCCCCAGTCCCTGGCCCTCCCGGCGAGCCGGCGCGCCACCCTGACCACCCTCGTCGGCGCGCTGGCCGACGGCTCCCTCCCGCTCGGCATCGACAGCGACTGGGAGGCGGCCCGGGCGCGGCTGACCGCGCTGCCCGGGTTCGGCCCGTGGACCACCGAGGTGATCGCGATGCGGGCGCTGGGCGACCCGGACGCCTTCCTGCCGTCCGACCTCGGGGTCCGGCGGGCCGCGAAGGAGCTCGGGCTGCCGTCCACGCCCGCGGCGCTCACCGCCCGCGCGGCCGGCTGGCGGCCCTGGCGCGCGTACGCCGTGCAGTACCTGTGGGCCACCGATGCCCACCCCATCAACCACCTGCCCGTCTGAGGAGTGCGTACGCCATGAGCACCATGAGCACCAAGCAGCACAGCATCGTCGACAGCCCGTACGGTCCGCTCACCCTCGTCGCCACCGACGGCGTCCTCAGCGGCCTGTACATGACCGGGCAGCGGCACCGCCCGGCCGAGGAGTCCTTCGGGGAGCGGGTCGCCGTGACGGAGGAGCCCTTCCCCGAGGTCGTGCGGCAGCTGGCCGCGTACTTCGCCGGGGAGCTCACCGAGTTCGCCGTGCCCGTCCGGCTGGAGGGCACCGCGTTCCAGCGCAGCGTGTGGGACCAGTTGGTACGGATCCCGTACGGCGAGACCTGGTCGTACGGGGAGCTCGCGGCCAGGCTGGGCAAGCCGAACGCCTCGCGCGCGGTGGGCCTGGCCAACGGGAAGAACCCGGTCGGCATCATCGTCCCGTGCCACCGGGTGATCGGCGCCTCGGGGAGCATGACCGGCTACGGCGGCGGCGTCGAGCGCAAAGTGCAGCTGCTGGCCTTCGAGTCCGGCGCGACGGGGTCGTGACTCAGACCAGCGCGAGGGGGACGAGCAGGGCGAACGCGGCCCCCGCCTCCACCGCGTAGGCGTACAGGGAGGGGTGCTGGACGGGGGCGGCGAGCAGGACCACGCTCTGCTGGGCGCCGGCGGCCTCCACCCATGCGGCGTCGGCGCCGAGATGGCCCTGGTACCAGCCCTCGCATGCGCCGGGGCCGGTTACGGCGAGGAGGTCGTCCTCACGGCGGTAGAAGGCCTGCCAGCCGGCGGCGGGGACGGACCAGCCCTCGAAGTCGGTGAACGAGGCCCAGCCGCCTTCGCGTATCGCGGTGTCGAACAGCCACACCGGCGTCCCCTCGGCCGTGACCTCGCCGCCCTCCTGCTGCTCGGTGGTGAAGTGGACCATGGGCAGGGCGTCGGGCCCGTCGGCGGTGCTGGGCCAGGCGTACATCGTGATCATCAGATGATTCTGTCCTGCTCGAAGTAGGCCCGGTGTCACGAGGAGACCGGACGGCTGCCGTTCTCCAACTCCGCGGCGCCCTCGCCGGACTCCAGGACCCGGTAGGCCTCCCGGGTGCGGCGGCCGAGCGATCCGGGGAGGTACGCGGTGAGTTCGGCGGGCTCGACCAGCCGCCAGGAGAGCAGTTCCTCCTCCTGGAGCTTGATGGAGGCGAGTTGCGCCTCGTCGAGCACCCCGCCGTCGTAGAGGTACGCGACCAGCGGCGGACGGCCCTCGCCGAGCGTCCAGTCGACGGCGAGCAGCCGGCCGAGCGGCAGGTCCAGGCCGATCTCCTCGGCGCTCTCGCGCCGGGCGGCCGTCCGCGGGGACTCACCGGAGTCCGACTCGACGGTGCCGCCCGGCAGGGCCCATCCCTCACGGTAGTTGGGCTCGACGAGCAGCACCCGCCCGTCGGCGTCGCGGTAGAGGGCGGCTGCCCCGGCCAACACCCGGGGCAGGCTCGCGATGTACGCGGCGTAGTCATCGGTGGTGGTCACGCCGCCAACCCTACCCAGCCGTCCTACCGGACTCACGCCCGCCGTATTCGGCCGCCATCCGGCATACAGGCGATCAAATGATGATCGCATTTCGGTGATATTCTGGCCGCTCATTCCGGGTTCCTTGCGCCTGAAGACCTCCGGCGCCGGGGGGACGCCTGGAGCCGGTGTGCCATCCTCCGGCCCGGCCCGTACTTCATGACCGGTCGTACGCGGCCGGTTCAGGGCGTCGGCGCGTCCGCCGACGCCCTTTCGCTCTCAGATATGAGGACAGGCGAACAGCCATGCACAACGCAGCAGCCTCTGCACGCGACGAGGTCACCAAGCCGGTGCCCGTGTTGTCGGTCGTGATCCCGATCTACAACGAGCAGGAGGCACTGCCGCTGACCGTGGCGCGCCTGCGCCCGATCCTGGACGACCTCGGCGTGAGCTACGAGGTGGTCGGCATCGACGACGGCAGCACCGACGCCACGCCTGTGATCATGCAGATGATACGGCAGGACTGGCCCGAGCTGCGCATCGTGCGCTTCGCCCGCAACTCCGGGCACCAGGCCGCGCTGACGGCGGGCATCCACCGGGCCCTCGGCGACTACGTCGTCAGCATCGACGCCGATCTGCAGGACCCGCCGGAGAAGATCTCCGAGATGTTCGCGCTCGCCCGCGAGAAGGGCCTGGACATCGTCTACGGCGTTCGCGGCGACCGCGGCACCGACACCTTCTTCAAGCGGCGTACGGCAGGCGCCTATTACTGGCTGATGCGCAAGCTCGTCGGCAAGAACATGCCCAACCAGGCGGGCGACTTCCGCCTGCTCAGCCGGGCCGCCGTCGATGCCTTGAAGTCCCTGCCCGAGCACCAGCCGGTCTACCGCCTGCTCGTGCCGTGGCTCGGGTTCAACAGCGGCGAGGTCGTCTACGTCCGCGAGGAGCGGGTCGCCGGCAGCACCCACTACCCGCTGTCCAAGATGGTCCGGCTCGCCCTCGACAGCATCACCAACTTCTCGGCCGCCCCGCTGCGACTCGCCACCTGGCTGGGCCTGATGAGCTTCCTCGTCTGCTTCTGCCTGGCGATCTACACCACCCTGCAGTACGCGTTCGGCTCGACCGTGCCCGGCTGGTCGTCCCTGTTCATCGGCATGCTCTTCATCGGCGGTGTGCAGCTCATCTGCGTGGGCCTGCTCGGTGAGTACATCGGGCGGATCTACTCGGCCGTCCAGGCGCGGCCCGCCTACTTCGTCGGCTACGACTCCGCCGAGGACAGCGACTCCGCGCCGAAGGCGCGGACCTCCGAATACGCGGCCTGATCCACGGCCAGTCAGCCGACGCACACCAGGCAGGAACATCAACGGCATGGGAACAACTGACAGCGTCGCGCCCGAGCGGACCGCCCTCTCGGACCGGCGGCCCGGCGGATCCACCTCACCGGGCGAGGTCGGGCGACCAGCCGTACAGCTCCTCCGGCGGTTCCTGCCGGGGCTCGCCGCCTACCTCTTCCTGGTCGTGCTCCTGCTGCTCGCCGACACCTCGGTCGGCGACGTCGCGCGCTACACCGGCTATGCGCTGTGGGGCGTACTGCTCCCCGGCACGCTCGTGTTCCGGGCCCTGCGCCGACGGCCGTTCAGCCTGCTGGAGGACCTCGCGTACGGAGCCGTCACCGGCCTGGTCCTGGAACTCGTCGCCTGGTTCCTGATCGTCTCCCTCGGCGCCCAGTCGGTCGCCGTCGCCTGGCCGCTGGCCGTGGTGATCCCCTTCGCGGCGGTGCCCCGGCTGCGGCGGCACTGGCGTCCGCGCGGCTACCGGGCCTCCTCCCCGGGCTGGTCCTGGTCGGTCGCCGGGACGGTCATGCTCAGCAGCGCGTACTTCCACCAGGTGTTCCTGGCGCGGTACCCGGTGCTGCCGACCGGTGAGAGCGACAGGATCTTCGGCGACATGCCGTACATGCTGTCGCTCGCCGCGAACGCGAAGCAGCACGCGCCACTGACCGTGCCACAGGCCGCCGGTGAACCGCTGTACTACCACTGGTTCTCCTTCGCCCACATGGCGATGACCGACATGGTCGGGCACATCGACCTGCCGGTCGTCGAGTCCAGGCTCATGGTTCCCGCGCTGGCCGCGCTCTCCATGGTGATCACCGCCGTGGTGGCCCGGCGCCTGACCGGCCGCGCCTGGGCCGGCCCGCTGGCCGCGGTGCTGGTCTTCGCGGTCGGCGAGTTCACCGCGACGTACCCGAACAACGTCAACACCTGGACCTTCGGGGCTCCGGCCGTCCGGCTGATGTTCTGGTCGAGCCTGTCCCTGACGTACAGCCAGCCGCTCCTCATCGCGCTGATGGGTGTCGTCGGTGACGCGCTGCGCCGCTGCGGCATCAAGGCCGGGGCCGGGGCCGGCAAGAGCGGCGGGGCGGACGGCGCGGCCGCCGAAGCCGGCCCGGGTGGGGTCGGCGCCCCCCTGTTCGGCCGGGGGGTGTTCGTCCTGGCGGCCCTGTTCGCCCTGGCCTCCAGCGCCGCCAAGGCGAGCACGCTGCCCGTCACCCTCGCCGGACTGGCCGTCGCCGGTCTCGTGATGCTGATCGGCACCCGCCGCGTGCCGTGGACCGTGGTCGGACTGGGCGCGATCCTGGCCGGCGCCCAGGTCTTCGCCACGGCGGTCATCTTCCACTTCGAGAGCTATGGTCTCGAGATCGCCCCGTTCGGCAACATCCAGAGCTACTGGGCCGACCCGGGGCACGCGCGCCCGGCGGCCTTCCAGGCACTCGTCGTCGCCGCCACGCTGGCCGCCTTCCTGCTGAACCACCACGTGAAGCTGCTGGGCATGATCCCGCTGCTGTGGCGCCGCACGTTCAAGCTGGAGCCGGTGCAGTGGTTCCTGCTGGGTGCCGCGGTCGCCGGGCCGGCCGCGTACCTGACCGTCAACGGCTACAACTCCAGCTACTTCACCATCGCCGCGCTGCCCTTCGGCGCCGTGCTGTCGGCCTGGGGCTACTGCGAGTCGTTCGAGCGCGCCGCGCTGCCCCGCCGGGCCAGGGTGGCACTCGCCGTCGCCACCCCGGCCTTCATCGCGCTGCTCACCTTCGCGATCTACCGCTACTCGGACGCTTGGGCGAAATTCGTCCAGCGCCTCTGCGGTGACCGCGAGGCGAACTCTTCGTACTCCCTCTTGCTGGCCGCTCTCGGCGCGGCGGCCGCACTGGCCCTGACAGCCCTGGTCTGCGGCGCCCTGTGGCGGCTCGTCGGCAGGGCCCGGCCCGCGCTGCGCGGGCGCGGCGGGATCGTCCTGCTGACCGCGGCCCTCGCCGCGGGCGCGCCCGGCCTCGCGCACGACGCCCTGCAGTCCCGGCAGGAGGCCTGGGTCGGTTCCTGGGTGCTGCCCGGTTCGCAGGTCGACGCGGCGCGTTGGATCCGCGCGCACAGCGAGCCGTCGGACGTCCTGGTCACCAACAGCCACTGCTGGGAGTTCGACGACTACGCCAACGGGCCGGCCTGCAACAACACCCGCTCCCAGTGGCTCAGCGGGTACTCGGAACGGTCGGTGCTGATCGAGGGCTGGGCGTACGCGCCGCGCGCCGTCGCGCTGACCCGGGGCGGGACGGCCTACGACGGCCCGTTCTGGGACCAGGAGCTGTTCGCCCTCAACGAGGACGCCGTCCACCGGCCCACGGAGGCGAAGCTCCGCACGCTGCACGACCGGTATCACGTCCGCTTCGTGGTGGTCCACCGGCCGACGGGGCACGAGTCGCCGCGCCTTCCCGAGCTGGCCCGGCCGGTCTTCGACAACGGCAGGGTCGCCGTCTACCGGCTGTCGTGACCTCGGCCCCCGCAGGGGGTCAGGGCGGCGGGGGCGGGTCCTCGCGGTCTCGGCGGGGGGAGCCGGCCAGGCGGCGCAGGCGGGGGTGGCGGATCGGGGCCCGGTCGGTGACGGCGTCGCCGACCATCGCGGTGACCGCGTCGCGCATCCCGTGCAGGGCGTGGTGGCGGGCCGGCCCGGCGCCCGGGTCCTCGCGGAGCTCCTTCACCAGGGCCCAGCAGAGCAGCATCATGACGATCACGAAGGGCAGCGCGACCAGGATGGTGGCGGTCTGCAGGGATTTGAGGCCGCCCGCGACCAGCAGTACGGCCGCCACCGCCGCCATCAGCACGCCCCAGGTGACGACGAGCCAGGTGGGCGGGTTCAGCGAGCCGCGGCTGGTGAGCGAGCCCATCACCAGGGAGGCCGAGTCGGCGCTGGTGACGAAGTACGTCATGACCAGGGCCATGGCCGCGTACGAGGTGACGGTGCCCAGCGGGAGCGCGTCCAGCATGGCGAAGAGGGAGGCCTCGGCCCCGTCCTTGACCTTGACGGCGAGGTCGGCCGCGCCGGTGGAGTCGAGGCGGATCGCGGTGCCTCCCATCACGCAGAACCAGACCACCGTGGCCCCGCTGGGCACGAGCAGGACGCCGATCAGGAACTCGCGGATCGTGCGGCCGTGGGAGATGCGGGCGATGAAGGTGCCGACGAACGGCGCCCAGGACAGCCACCACGCCCAGTAGAAGATCGTCCACGCGCCGAGCCAGGAGCTGTCGGTGAAGGCGCCGGTACGGGTGGCCATGGGCAGCAACTCGTGCAGGTAGCTGCCCATGCTGGCGGGGATCACGTCGAGGACGTAGACGGTCGGGCCGAGGAGGAAGACGAAGAGCATCAGGGCCGCGGCGAGCACGATGTTGATCGTGCTCAGCCATTTCACGCCCTTGTGCAGGCCCGAGAAGGCGGAGAGCACGAAGGCCGCGGAGAGCGAGCCGATGATGATCAGCTCGACGCCGGTGGAGTCCTCGATCCCGGCCGTGATGTGGAGCCCTTCGGCGACCTGGAGCGCGCCGAGGCCGAGGCTGGTCGCCGTGCCGAAGACGGTGGCGAAGACCGCGAGCAGGTCGATGGCCCTGCCGGGCCAGCCGCCCGCGCGCTCCTCCCCCATCAGCGGGACGAAGGCGGCGCTGAGCCGGTTGCCGCGGCGCTTGCGGAAGGTGGCGTAGGCGAGGGCGAGGCCCGCGATGCCGTAGATCGCCCAGGGGGTGAGCGTCCAGTGGAAGAAGGAGTAGTCGAGGGCCGCCTGGGCGGCCGCCCCGGTGCCGGGGGCCGCCCCGGAGGCGGGCGGCGGGTTCAGGTAGTGGGTGAGCGGCTCGCCGACCCCGTAGAACATCAGGCCGATGCCCATGCCTGCGCTGAACATCATCGCGATCCACGCGAGGTTCGTGAACTCGGGCTCGGAGTCGTCGGCGCCGAGCCGGATCCGGCCGAAGCGGCTGATCGCGAGGACGACGCACATGACGAGGAAGACGTCGGCGGCGATCACGAACAGCCAGGCGAAATTGGCCAGGACCCAGGCCAGCGCGGTGCTCGACGCCGTGTCGAAGGAGTGCTTGCCGAGCGCCGCCCACGCGACGACGGCCAGCACGGCGATCACCCCGATGGTGACGACGGCCGGGTCCGGTGCGGGTTCCGGGCCTTGCGGACGTGCGTCTTCCAGTGGATCCGCGCTCATGCGGCCACACTATGCAGGCGTATATACCTATTTAGGGGGATGGCGCGCCGCGTGTGACCCAGGCCACCCATGGGCATAGGAGGATCCTCCGGATAGGCTCATGGGGGCGCGACTGCACTGTTCGATAGCAAGGGATTAGCAAGGTGACGAACGGAGCAGTAACTGAGACCGCGCGCGTGCTCATCGCCGCGGACAAATTCAAGGGCTCGCTCACGGCCGTTCAGGTCGCGGAGCGGGTGACGGCCGGCCTTCGCAAGGCCGTACCGGACGTGGAGGTCGAGACCCTCCCCGTCGCGGACGGCGGCGACGGTACGGTCGCGGCCGCGGTGGCGGCCGGGTTCGAGCGCCGGGAGGTACGGGTCACCGGACCGCTCGGTGAGCAGGTCACGGCCGCTTTCGCGCTGCGCGAGGGCACCGCCGTGGTCGAGATGGCGGAGGCTTCCGGGCTCCAGCTGCTGCCGGCGGGTGTGTTCGCCCCGCTGACGGCGACCACGTACGGCTCGGGCGAGCTTTTGAAGGCCGCGCTGGACGCGGGCGCGCGCTCGATCGTCTTCGGCGTGGGCGGCAGCGCCACCACCGACGGCGGTGCGGGAATGCTGGCCGCACTCGGTGCGGTGTTCCTGGACGCGAACGGTGAACCGGTCGGTCCGGGCGGCGGCGCGCTCGCGGAACTGGCGTCCGCGGACCTGTCCGGGATCGACCCGCGCTTCGCGGAGGTCGACTTCGTCCTGGCCAGCGACGTGGACAACCCCCTGACCGGCCCGAAGGGGGCGCCCGCGGTCTACGGCCCGCAGAAGGGGGCCTCGCCGCAGGACGTGGCGACGCTGGACGCGGCGCTGGCGCACTTCGCGGTGGTGCTGGAGAAGTCGATCGGGGAGAAGGCGGGCCGGCTGGCCGCCGCCCCGGGTGCGGGCGGCGCGGGCGGCATCGGGTACGGGGCGCTGCTGCTCGGCGCGTCGTTCCGGCCCGGGATCGAGCTGATGCTGGAGGTGCTGGGCTTCGCGCCGGCGCTGGAGCGCGCCACGCTGGTGATCACCGGTGAGGGCTCGCTGGACGAGCAGACCCTGCACGGCAAGGCGCCGGCCGGTGTCGCGGCCGCGGCGCGCGCGGCGGGCAAGCCGGTCGTGGCGGTCTGCGGCCGTCTGCTGCTGGGCCAGGAGGCCCTGGAGGCGGCCGGCATCCGCAAGGCGTACCCGCTGACGGACCTGGAGCCCGACCCGGCCAAGTCCATCCCGAACGCGGGCCCCCTGCTGGAGCGGGTCGCGGCGAACATCGCCGCCGAGGTGCTCTGACCTACGGTCGGCCGTACAGGGCCCGGCACCCCCGAGCGGGGGCGCCGGGCCCCGGCGTTTTCCGGCCTCGGTCGCCGGAGGGACCGCTGCGGGACTACGCGCCGAGCAGTTGGGCCGTGGTGACGACGCGGGCGAAGCCGCCGCCCTGGAGGTTGACGGCCGTGGCGGTCGCCAGCTGGTCCGCGGTCAGGGAGGGTCCCGCCGGTCCGGCCGTCAGGTCGAAGGTGTGGGTGGCGTCGAGGGGGACGAGGACCTCGTAGCCCAGGTTCCCGGCCATCCGCGCGGTGGTCTCGACGCACATGTTGGTCTGGATCCCGGTCACCACCAGCTGGCCGATGCCCTGGGCGGTGAGCCAGTCGGCCAGGTCCGGGGTGCCGTAGAAGGAGGAGTTCACCGTCTTGGTGATCAGCAGGGACTCCTGACCCGCCCGGTCCGCCACGAAGTCCTTGAAGGCGTGGCCGGGGTGGCCGGCGGCCAGGACCGAGCCGGCGGTCAGCGAGGCGTGCCGGACGAGGACCACCGGGCGGCCGGTCTCCCGCCAGGCGTCCATGAGGGCGGCGATGTTGGCCTCCGCCTCCGGGTTGTTGCACGGTCCCCAGTAGGACGCGTCGTCGAAGCCCTTCTGCACGTCGATGACCAGCAGCGCTGCGTTGGGGGCGAGTTCGATCTCGTTCTTCGTCATGGCTTCATGATCTTCCGCCCGACCGGCCCGCCGACAGGCGCTCGCGGGACCCGAACCGATGGGATCCTGCCAGAATGGCAGCATGCATCGTGTCGCCGTCGTCGTCCAGCCCGGCATCCGCAGCTTCGACCTCGCCGTCATCACCGAGGTCTGGGGTCCCGACCGGAGCCGGCTCGGCGTCCCCCGCTTCGAGCTGCGCCGGTGCGCCGTCGACGCCGGCGCCATCGCGCTGCCGGGCGGGCTCACCCTGGCCCCCGACCGGGGGCTCGACTGGCTCGCCGAGGCCGATCTCGTCGTCGTACCGGCGCTCGCCGAGCCGTCCGACCCGACGCCCGGGCCGGTCCTCGCCGCCCTGCGGGAGGCGCACGCCCGGGGCGTGCCGGTGGCCGCGCTGTGCGCCGGGGCGTTCATCCTCGCCGAGGCGGGCCTGCTGGCGGGCCGCCGGGCCGTGACCCACTGGTCGCTGGCACCGACGCTGGCCGCGGCCCACCCCGGCGTGCGGGTGGAGGACGCCCCTCTGTACGTGGAGGACGCCGGGCTGTGGACCTCCGCCGGGGTGGCCTCCGGGATCGACCTCTGCCTGCACCTCGTGCGCCGGGCCCACGGCGCGGAGGCCGCCGCCGCGATCGCCCGGTCCATGGTGACGGGCCCGTTCCGCACCGGCGACCACGCCCAGTACCTGGACCGGCCCACCCCGGCGGCGGACCGCACCACCGAGGCCCTGGCGGCCGTACGGGAGCGGGCCCTGCGCCATCTGCACGAGCCGCTGTCCGTGGCCACCCTGGCCCGCTGGGCCGGGATGTCCCCGCGCTCCTTCGCCCGCCACTTCGTCGCCGCGACCGGCACGACCCCGCACCGCTGGCTCCTGGTCCACCGCCTGGACGCGGCCCGCAAGCTGCTGGAGCGCACCGATCACCCGGTGCCGGAGGTGGCCCGGCGCGCGGGCTTCGCCAGCGAGGTCACGTTCCGCCAGCATTTCGCCGCGTACGTCGGCCTCAGCCCCCGCGCGTACCGCGCTGCGGCGGCCACCGCATCGGCAGCCCCGCCCAAATCGCGGTGACAGTGTTAGAAATGGCTCATGACCGGACGTTTGGGTCGACCCAGGGGATCGCCGGCCCGGCAGCCGACCGGGCGGGACGCGGGGCTGCCCGCGTGGCGCCCCCGGGGCGCCCACAGTGTCGCCGGTCAGGTCTTCGCGCTCATGGCGTTCATCGTCGTCCTGCTGATCACCGCGGCCGCGCTCGCCCTCGTCTTCCAGGAGCGGTACGACACCGAGCGCGACGCGCGCCACCGCTCGCTGGCGGCCGCCGAGTCCTTCGCCCACGCCCCCGGGCTGCCCGCGGCCCTGAGAGCACCGAATCCGACGGCCGAGCTGCAACCGCTGGCCGAGGCGGCGCGGCGGGCCGCGGGCGTCGACTTCATCGCCGTGATGACCCCCGACGGACTGCGCTACACCGACTCCCGGCCGGATCTGATCGGCAAACGGGCCACCGGCGACCTCTCGCGCGCCGTGGCCGGGCACCCCTTCACCGAGGTGTTCAAGGGCTCGCCGAGCGACGCCGTCCGCGCCGTGGTCCCCGTACGGGACGCGAACGGCAAGGTCGTCGGCCTGGTCGGCACCGGCATCGAGGTCGCCACCGTCTCCGACTCGGTCACGGGCCAGCTGCCGCTGCTGCTCGGCGCCGCGGCCGGGGCGCTGCTGCTCGGCACGGGCGGCGCCGCCCTGGTCAGCCGGCGGCTGTCGCGCCAGACCCGGGGCCTGGGCGCGGGCGACATGGCCCGCATGAACGAGCACCACGAGGCCGTCCTGCACGCGGTGCGCGAGGGCGTCCTGATCATCGGCGCCGACCACCGGCTCCTGCTCGCCAACGACGAGGCCCGGCGGCTGCTGAACCTGCCGCCCGACGCCGAGCGGCGCCACGTGAGCGAGCTCGGACTCGATCCGCGGACCACCTCGCTGCTGGTGTCCGGGCGGGTCGCCACGGACGAGGTGCACCTGGCCGGGGACCGGCTCCTGGCCGTCAACGTCCGCCCGACCAAGCCGTACGGCGGGCACCCGGCCGGCAGTGTCATGACCCTGCGCGACACCACCGAGCTCGCCGCGCTCTCCGGCCGCGCCGAGGTGGCCCGGGACCGGCTCCAGCTGCTGTACGACGCGGGGGTGCGGATCGGGACCACGCTGGACGTGGTGCGGACCGCCGAGGAGCTGTCGGAGGTGGCCGTGCCCCGGTTCGCCGACTTCGTGACGGTGGAGCTGCTGGAGCCGGTGCTGAAGGGCGAGGAGCCCTCGCGGGGCACGGGCGTGTACACGGAGATGCGCCGGGCGGCGATGAGCGGGGTGCGCACCGACCAGCCGCTGCAGCCGGTCGGCGACGTCATCCGGTTCGTGGTGCCGACCGCGCCGATGGCGGCGGCCCTGGACGCCGGACACGCGGTGCTCGCCCCCGATCTGCACGCGGCGATGGGCTGGCGGGCCCAGGACGAGGCGGGCACCCGCCAGGCCCTCGGGTACGGGCTGCACTCGCTGATCTCGGTGCCGCTGCAGGCCCGCGGGGTGGTCCTCGGCATGGCGAACTTCTGGCGGGCCGCCGACACCCCGGAGGCCTTCGACGAGGAGGACCTGTCGTTCGCGGAGGAGCTGGGGGCGCGGGCGGCCGTCTCCATCGACAACGCCCGCCGCTACACGCGGGAGCACGCGACGGCCGTGGCCCTGCAGCGGAGCCTGCTGCCCCGGGTGCTGCCGGACCAGACCGCCGTGGACGTGGCCTTCCGGTACCTGCCCGCGAAGGCCGGGGTGGGCGGCGACTGGTTCGACGTGATCCCGCTCGCCGGTGCCCGGGTGGCACTGGTCGTCGGCGACGTCGTCGGGCACGGGGTGCACGCGGCGGCCACGATGGGCCGGCTGCGGACCGCCGTGCACAACTTCGCCTCCCTGGACATGCCGCCGGACGAACTGCTCGGGCATCTGGACGAGCTCATCCACCGGATCGACCAGAACGAGTCCGGGAGCGCCGGGGACCCCGCGAAGGGAGCGGGCGAGGCGGCCGGCGTCACCGGTGCCACCTGCCTGTACGCGGTCTACGACCCGGTCTCCGGGGCCTGCGCGATGGCGAGCGCCGGGCACCCCGGTCCGGCCCTGGTCGGGCCGGACGGTTCGGTGGAGTTCCCGCAGCTGCCCGCCGGGCTGCCGCTCGGGGTGGGCGGCATGCCCTTCGAGGCCGTGCGGCTGCGGCTGCCCGAGTCGAGCCGGCTCGTGCTGTTCACGGACGGCCTGCTGGAGGACCGCGACCGGGATTTCGACACCGGCCTCACCCTGCTGGCCGAGACGCTCGCCCACCCCGGCCGCAGCCCCGAGCAGGCTTGTGCCGACGTACTGGCGGCGCTGCTGTTCCCTACGCCGAGCGACGACATCGCCCTGCTGATCGCCGACACCCGGCGGCTGGAGGCGGACCGGATCGCCGAGTGGGAGGTGCCGGCCGATCCGGCCGCGGTCTCCCGGGTCCGGGGCGCGGCCTCGGCGCAGCTGGCCGCCTGGGGCCTGGGGGACGTCTCGTTCACGGCGGAGCTCATCCTCAGCGAGCTCATCACCAACGCGATCCGGTACGGGAACGCGCCCATCCGGGTGCGGATGCTGCGCGACCGCAGCCTCATCTGCGAGGTCTCCGACGGCAGCAGCACCTCGCCGCACCTGCGGTACGCGGCCACCACCGACGAGGGCGGCCGCGGCCTGTTCCTGGTCGCGCAGTACTCCGAGCGCTGGGGCACCCGGTACACCGAGCGGGGCAAGGTCATCTGGGCCGAGCTGCCGCTGGCCGGGGAGCCGGAGCCGGCCCTGCCCGTACCGGACCTGACGGCGCTGGAGGACCTGGCCTGGTGACCGGGGTGCGCCGGACGCAGGCGTATCGATTCGCCCCGGGCTGCGGCAGGCCCGTACGAGAGCCGCCGGCGACTCAGCGGCCGCCGGCGGCCTTCGTACGGGCGAGCAGGACGGCCACGTCGTCCTGCGGGGCCCCCGGCAGCAGCCGCGCCAGGATGTCCTCGCACAGCCCGTCCAGGGGCTGCCCGGCGTCGCGCAGCACCCACCCCAGCTGGGCCATGCCCTGGTCTAGGTCGCGGTCGCGGGACTCGATGAGCCCGTCGGTGTAGAGCACGAGCAGGCTCCCGGGCGGCAGGGCGACCTCCTCGGTGCGGAACTCCTGCCCGCCCGTGCCCAGCGGGGTGCCGGGCGGGCCGTCGAGGAAGGTGACCTCCCCGTCGGCGGTGGCCACGGCCGGCGGCGGGTGGCCGGCGCGGGCGATGACGCAGCCGCCCGTGGCCGGGTCGTGGACGGCGTAGACGCAGGTCGCCATCTCGTCCTCGCCCAGGTCGGCGACGGCCTCGTCGAGGGAGCGCAGCAGCCGGGTCGGGGAGACGCCGTGGCGGGCGAGGGTGCGTACGGCGGTGCGCAGCTGACCCATGACGGCCGCGGCGTGGATCCCGTGGCCCATGACGTCGCCGATGACCAGGCCGGTGCGGCCGCCGGGCAGCTGGATGACGTCGTACCAGTCGCCGCCGACGTCGTGGTCGCTGGCGGGCAGGTAGCGGCCGGTCAGTTCCAGGCCGGCGACCTCGGGGAGGGCGCTGTTGCTGAGGCTGCGCTGGAGGGTCAGCGCGGCCCGCCGCTGGTTCGTGTACATCCGGGCGTTGTCGATGTTGAGCGCCGCGCGGGCGACCACCTCGTCGATGAGTACGCAGTCCTGCTCGTCGAAGGGCTCGCGGTCGTTCATCCGGGTCACGGTGACCGCTCCGAGCACGGTGCCGCGGGCGAGGAGCGGGATCAGCCGGGCGGAGCCGAGGGTGGCGAGGTACGCGCGCAGCTCGGCGGCGCGCGGGTCGGGGAGCAGCGCGTGGACGTCGGCCCGGTACAGGTTCATGGGCCGGCCCTCGGCGATCACCCGTTCGTAGACGGAGTCGGGCGGGATCTGGAAGGTCTGGCCGGGTGCCAGCCGGGCGGTGGGGGCCTCGGGGTCGGGGAACTCGACCGCGATGCGGCGCAGCACGCCCTCGTGGGTGGCCGCCGCGTCGTCGGGGGCGAGGACGGTCTCCAGGAGCTGCACGTCGGCCGAGTCGGCCAGCTGGGGTACGAGGACCTGCACGATCTCCCGGGCGGTCTGGCTCAGGTCGAGGGTGGTGCCGATGCGGGTGCCGGCCTCGGCGAGGACGGCGAAGCGGCGGCGGGCCCGCTCGGCCTCGCCCTGGGCCTGCTGGCTCTCGGTGATGTCGATGAGGGAGGCGATCACGCCGAGCGGGCGGCCGGAGCCGTCGAGCAGGGGGGCGTACGAGCAGGACCAGGTGTGGTCGTGCCCGGGATCGGCCGGGGTCCGGCCGGTGCGGCGCACGTCGACGACGGCGGTGCCCCGGTCCAGGACCTGGCGCATGGTCGCCTCGAGCGCGGCGGCGTTGACGCCGGGCACGACCTCGGTGAGCCGTTTGCCCAGGTGTGCGGCGGCCGAGACCCCGTTCATCCGGGCCAGGGCGTCGTTGACGCGCAGGAAGCGCAGGTCGGGGCCGAGGGTGGCGAGGCCGATGGGCGACTGGGTGAACAGGCTCTGGAGGGCGGCGAGCGAGTCCCGCATGCGCAGGACCTCGGTGGTCTCGACGGCGATCAGCATGGCCCCGGTGCGGCCCTGCGGGTCGGCGGCGGGGACGATCCACATCTCCATGGTGACGCGGTGCCCGTCGCGGTGGCGCACGGGCAGGGTGCCGACGACCGTCTCGCCCGCCTGGACCCGCCGGGTCAGGTCGGCGGCGAGGGCGTGGTTGGCCTCGGGGACGAGGACGGAGGTGCCGGCCAGTCCGAGGATGTCCTCGGGGCGGTGGCCGAGCAGGTCCTGGGCGGCGAGCGACCATTCGACGATGATCCCGTCGGCGTCCTCCCGCCACAGCGCGATCGGGAGCAGCTCGCTGAGTACGCCGGCGTACCCGACGGCCGCGGTCGGCTGTTCCGGGACTTCGCTCGTCGACTGGTATGTGTCCACCGCACCGACCTCACCCCGGGGGGTCCGATTCCTACCGATTCACCCTATCCGAGCCATCGGCACGGGGCGCTGCGTCAGGCCGGTGCGCTCCGCTGCCTCGGGTACAGCCAGGGCAGTGCGAACGTGACCCAGAACAGGACGGCGTAGAGGATGAGGGCGGCCCACCAGCCGCCGAGCCCCGGGCGGCCGAACTGGACGAGGGCGGCGATCCCGCCCGCGACCGCGGCGGCCCCCGGCAGCAGCCACCACCGGTCGGTCCCGACGTACAGCACGGCCGCGGCGGCGAGGGCGAAGCAGGCCCCGACGATCAGGGTGCGCCAGCCGTCGCCGACCGCCGGGAACGGCGCACCGCGCAGCTGCCACAGGGCGACGGGTGGGCCGGCCAGTGCGAGCACGACGAGGGGGAGGCGCAGCCAGGCGGGCCGGATCCACTGCCTGACCAGCGCCGCCAGCGCGACCATGGCGTACAGGCAGACCGGAACGTGGGCGAGCAGCGAGGACCAGTGGGCGGTGGAGAAGGCGATGCCCGTCCACATCAGCACGGCCGCGATCAGTCCCCACAGCGGGGCCACCACCCCGACCAGGGGCGGGAGGTAGACCAGGGGCTTCAGCGCGCCGAGGACGCCCTGCACCGCGCGGGCCCCGGCCTTCCCGGTGGGCTGGAGCGCCGGCCAGGCGAGGAGCCCGGTCCGCAGGGCCGCCCGGCGGGGATCCCGCGCCCGGAGCAGCTGTCCGACCTCCTCCTCGCCGATCCCGCCGAAGGAGCCCAGCGCGGCTTCGAACGCGGCCGGTGCGGCCAGGGCGGGCGGGTTCAGCGGCGGGTCCGGGGGCTTGTTGCCGCCCCGGAAGCCCTTGCGGTGCAGCTCCGCGAGGAACGGCAGCTCCTCGCGGAGGATCTCGTGCTGGCGTACGGCGGTGAGCACGTCCCGTACCCGGTCCCAGGGCTCCACGTCCGACCGTGAGGTGACGTCCTGCGCCCAGAGCTCCATGAACGCCGGACCGAGGGCCGGTTTCGCGGCGATCCGCTCACCGAGGGCCGTGAGGTCTGCGGTGTCGCCGAACGCTTCGCCCAAGCGCTCGTCGGTGGCGACGACGGACACGAGGGAGGCGGCTCCGTCGAGACGGCCCCAGGTCCAGTCGCTCATCCGCCAGCGGGCGCTGAGGAACGCGGCGAAGTTGTTGAGCTGGTTGCCGCTGAGCTTGGCCCTGACCATGTCCTTCGGGGAGTCCTGGACCGCCGCCGGCAGCACCCTGCGGGTGGCCCAGCTGGTGTTCGCCGCCGAGAGGGTGTGGAAGTCGATGTCGGGCGCCTCGGCCAGCGGGTCCGGGCGCAGCGGGCCGAGCAGCACCTCGGCGTACGCGAGCGCGTCGGTCATCGGACCGGCGCCGCGGGCCGCCGCGTGGAGCGCTTCGTAGCCGGCGACGTCGGGGACCAGGTCCACACCGATCTCCGCGCCCAGTTCCGCCAGCCGCTCCCACAGGTGCCCGAAGCCCTCCGGTACGGCACCCGGGGCGGGGCCGGGCACGGGGGCGGGCGCGGGGGCGGGGGGCTGCGGCAGGGAGCCGCCGGTGACGGCCGTCGCGAGGTTCGCCGCCCAGGTCTCCCACTGCGCGCAGGCCGCCCCGGGCGGGAGCGCGGGCGGCATGAGGGCGCCCAGCAGCCGGGTCGCCTCGCGGAAGGGCGCCGTGGCGTCGGTGGGGAGCAGCCCCTGGGACAGGGCGGTCCGGTAGCGGTCGAGCAGCAGCCGGTCCCGGGCCGCGGTCAGCGTGGCGACGGCGGAGCGGCACGCGAAGAGCCGCGTACGGTACGCCTCCACGCGCTGCCGGTCCGTCGGGGCCGAGTCGACCGCGTCCGTGCCCGCGGGCCCCGCGGCCGCCGGGCCGCCGTCCTCCCCTCCCGCGCCGGACTCGTACGCGTCCAGCCAGTCCATGAGCAGGCGTACGGTACGCGCCAGGACCAGCGGCGAGCACCCCGGTCCGGGCAGCGCGCCGGGCCCCACCGCCAGGCCGTCCGACGCCTCGCGCAGCCGGGCGAAGAGGGCCGTCGAGCCACGGCCCACGCTCTCGTCCAGCGCCTCCAGCGGCCCCGGGCCCGCCGGCAGCGGCAGCGCGTCGGGGCCGGTCACGTCCGCCGGGTCCTCCAGCAGCCGGACGAGCCGCAGCGCCTCCGCCCCGCCGACCGTACGGGCGTACGCCCCCCGCCGGGCCGTCGCCACGTCCTCCAGCTCGGCGAGGGTCAGCGGCAGCGCCCCGGCGGCGGCGCGCTTGCGCTGGGCCGCGGCCTCGGCGGCGCGCAGCTCGAGGGCGTCGTCGCGCAGGGACTCGGAGCCGGTCTTCACGGCCAGGGACTTCGCGGCCATCCGCACCAGCCGGGTCACGCGCCGGCTGCTCCCCGGCTCGGGCGGCGGCGGGAACGGCGGCACGGGCTGGAGGAAGAGCAGCCAGCGGTCGGCCTTGCGGGCCACCGGGGCCCCGGCGACGGCCCGTACGGCCCAGGCGACGGGGATGTTGTCCAGCAGCCCGCCGTCCACGAGTTCGGCGCAGCCGTTCAGGTTCTCGTCGGGGTACCCGGTCTCGCTGCTGACCCCGCGCATGTCCACCCGGGGCGGGTCCTCGACGGGCTGCGCGCCGTTCCCGAGGTACACCCGGGCCGGTTCGAAGGCCCCGGGGAACGAGGAGGAGGTGCGCGCCGCGTAGGCGAGCCGGTTCAGTGCCGCCTCCCGGGCCGCGCCGGTGACGTCGACGGGGAAGTCCGTCAGGGAGCTGCGGTGGCGGAAGCGGAAGTAGGCGTTCGAACGGCCGACCAGGAGCGGCCGCCCGAGGGTGGGCCGCACGCGGTCCCGGCGGGGGCGCAGCCGGGTGGCCGTCAGGATCAGCCGGAGCGAGGCGGGGGGCTTCCAGTCCGGCGGGGCCTCGTCGATGAGCCGGCCCAGCGCGTCGCGCAGCTCCGCGTAGAAGACCTCGTCCCCGCGCATCAGCGAGGCCGGCACGTGGAAGGGCGTGGAGCGGCGCAGCAGCCCTTCGAGGTCGCCGAGGCGCAGCCACACGTCCCGTACGCCGCGGCCGAAGGGCATCCCGTACACGAGGTGGCAGGCCAGCAGGACGCCGTTGAGCCCCCCGGCACTGGTCCCGACGAGGACGTCGATGTCGACGTCCTCGTATCCGCACGTGTCCAGCAGGCCCGCGTAGAGGCCCGCTTCGGGGGCGGGCTTCCGCCCGGCCGCGGCGCGGAGCGCCGCCGTCTCGCAACAGGCCCCGCCCATCCAGACGGCGAGGCTGACCCCGCCGCGCATCGCGAGGGCCAGGCGCAGTTCGGTACTGCGCCGACCCGGCCGGTCGTCGCTCATGCCACCAGCTTGACCCCGGATCAGGCGCGGCGCACCCGGGCGGCCACCACCTCGCGGGTGCGGGTGGTGGAGCGGCAGAAGTTCCTTATCAGGCCGGAGAGTTCACATCCCGGTTCCACCCCTAGTTCGCGTTTCACGAGAGCGCGGTACGTGTCGTACGCGCGCATGGCCTCGATCAGGTTGCCCTCCGCCAAGTGCGCCTCGATCAGGGCCCGCTGGGCGCTCTCGCGCAGCGGTTCGGCACTGACGGCGAGCAGGGCCGACTCCACCGCCTCGGCGTGCCTGCCCACCCGGGCCAGCTCGCGGCTGAGCGCCTCCAGCGCGTGCAGCAGCCGCTGGCGGACCCGTTCCCGCTCCAGCAGCACCCAGTCGTCGTACCAGCCGGGCAGCAGGTCGAGCGCGTCGGTGCGCCATTTCAGCGCCGACAGGTCCTGGGCGGTGGCGGTGCCGCCGATGAGCCGCCCGGCCCAGCCGTACAGCACGTACAGGTCCACCACGGTGTGCTCGCGCATGGCGAGCGAGCACTTGTCGGAGTCGAGGAGGTCGATGCCGGCGGCCTTGAGCCGCCACAGCGCGGACCGCAGGTTCCCCGCCGCCCGCAGGTCGTCGCCGGACGGCCACAGCGTCCCGGCTGCGTGCCGGCGCTCGACCCGGCCGCCGTTGAGCGCGACGAACGCGAGGAGGCGCTTGCCCCCTTCGGGCACGTCCAGCCATCTCCCCTGATGGATGACGCGCGGGCCACCCAGGAGATGGAGGGCCGGCGGCTCCCCCTGCCCGGGGACGCGGACCGGGGACGCGAGGAACTGCTGGTTCATAGGCGGTCCTCCTGCATAGAAGTCCGACCACATATGCTATGCGCGCACCGTCACCTAGCAGTCACCGAGTGCTATTTTTCATCCGGGGCTGCAGCAGTGGCGCTGTTCCCTCCGGACGAAGGCGACCCAGTCGCCGACCGGCGCCTCCCGGTCGTCCACGGGCAGCAGGATGTCCACGCCGACGGGCTGGTCGAGCCGGATGCGGTCCCGGTGCCGCGCCTCCTCCACGGCCCGTGCGACGTCGGCCGGCGCGCAGGAGCAGTACCTGAGGTCCACCTGCTGCCCCAGGAGCGCCCGGATCCCGGTGGGGGCGGCGCCGGGGGCGGCGCTCTGATCCGGCTCCGGCTCCGGCTCCGGCTCCGGGGTGAACGGCAGGTACCCGGCGGGCGGGAGTTCCACGATGCCCAGCTGCTCCAGGGTGTACGGGCCGGCGGCCGCCCGCGGCCGGACCAGGGCGCCTTCGCCGATGCCGGTGATGAGCCGGGCCACCTCCGCGCCCAGCTGGTCCTTGGTGTGGCTCTTGAGGAAACGCTGTTCGCCGATGAGGGCCAACTGCTCCAGCAGCGGCCCCAGATCGGCCGCCGACGGCTGCGCGGCACCCAGCACCTGCGCCAACTGGTCCTGGAACTGGAGGATCTGGGCCGTGTACGCGTCCCAGGGCCGCATCCCCAGCCGTGACTGCCAGTACCGCTGCGGCGGGGCCGCGGCCCGGTCGCGCCGGGCCGTCCAGGTGTCGACCTCCCACCCGTCGGGGCTCCCGGGATCACGCAGGAGGACCGCGATACGTACGGCCTCGGGCCGGCCCGGGCTCGCGGCCGGCGGGGCCCAGGACGGCGGCAGGTGCGCCCGGCCGGGACCGTACGGCCACGGGGAGTGCTCGGTGCGCTCGGCGCCGAAGATCCGCGAGGCGAGGAAATTGCGCCGGGAAGAGGGGAGTTGGTTGTCGAGCCCCCGCTCGACGCCCTCCGCCAGCCGGATCCGCACCCCCTCGGCGATGTACGGGCGCCGGGTGGTCCCCGTACCGGCGCAGGGGTCGTCGCAGTAGCTGCCCTGTACGGGGGCGTCGCCGTAGGGCCGGGAATCGGGGGCCACTTCGACCCACCAGAAGCCGTCGAGCCCCTGTTTCAGTCCGGTGAGCGGGAGCGTGACGAGGCGCTGCGAGCGCAGCGGGCGGCCCTGCTCGGAGACGGCGAGGCCGCCGCCGACGCGCAGGGTGCCGTCCTTCACGCTGACCTCGTAGCCGTCGACCACGCCGGAACCGCCCGCCGCGCCGACGGCAAGGGCGAGCTCGCGGGCGTAGTCCTGGATGCGGTTGAGGTGTTCGGCGCGCAGGAACAGCCCGTCGAAGGCGTTGAGGCGGTCGATCCCGCCGTCGGCGGTCGCGGAGGGGCCGGCGGGCGGGGCCGGGCTGGCGGGGCCGGCGGGCGGCGCGGCCTCGGCGGCGGCTTCGCTGAGCGTCATTCCTCGGTCCTCCCGGGGGCCGCCTGGCGCGGCAGATGGACGGTGACGACGGCGTCGTTCCCCTCGTCGGCGGTGCCCGGCGGGCCGCCCTCCATTCCGGCGAAGGGCGCGCGCGGGTGGCGGCCGTACAGGGGTTTGGGCCCGGTGCCGCGGACGCGGACGCGGACCGTCTCGTACGCGGGGCGCTGGTCGAGGTCCACCTTCACCCGCATCCCGTCGGCCGACACCCGGATCCCGGCGACCTCGTCGGCGGCCCAGCCGCGGCCGGAGCCGGAGAGCGAGGTGATCTCGATGCCCTCCGGTTCGGCGGAGCCCGCCGCGAGCGGGGCGGTGACCTCGAAACTCAGCACGGTGTGCTCGCGGCTCCAGGCGACGGAGTCGCGGATCAGGCGCGGGCCTCCGGCGTCCGCCTCGGCGGCGGCGCCGATGATCCCGGGCGCCAGTGCGCACACCAGCTCCTGGACGGTGGTGGCGGGCAGGACCGCGGTCCGCACGGACGGGTCGGCGCGCACCTCCTCGATCCGTACGCACCCGTCGTACTCGGTGAGTTCGACGGTGAGGCGGGCGAGTACCACGGGGGCGTGGTCCTCCGTGACCGGCGCCCACGGCGGGCACATGTCGCCCTCCGCGTGCTCCGGTGCCAGCGCGGTGGCGTCCGCGGCGGCCAGCCGGCGGAACGCGGCGAGCAGCGCCGGTGCCCGCCGGTGCGCCGGGACCCGGGCCACCTCGGCGGCCTCCCGCAGCGCCTCCTGCCCGGCGGTGTCCCCCGGGGCGGCCTCGTCGAGCCCGAGGAGGACCCGTACGCGGTGGTACGGGCGCCAGGGCGCGGGGGCGGTGGAGCGGATCGTGATCCGCGCGGTCTCGACGATCCTGGAGAAGTCGTCGTGCCGGCGGGTCACATCGCACGGGTCGGCGAGGGCGGGCACCGGCCGGTCCGGGCAGGACGCGAACTCCGCGAGGATCCAGGCCTCGACGGCGTACCGCCGGGGTGGATCGGGCTCGGGGCCGTCGGCCGCGGGCGTTCGGGCCGCGGCGGCCTCCGGTTCCTGCCGCGGCGGGTGCGCTTCGATCCATTCCCTCGCCCAGGCGGTCAGGGAGACGCACCAGGCCGCTTCGAGGGTGAGCTCGCGGCCGAGCCCGTCCACGGCCAGCCCGGGGAGCACCCTGAGCTCGTCGGCGTCCCGGGCGACCCCGAGCCCCCAGATCACCCCGGAGCCGTGCAGCCAGGCGTTGTGCAGCATGAGCTTGCCGCGCGGATTGCCCATCAGGACGCGGAAGTCGTCCTCGCCGAGCAGCATCCCGAAGGCCGCGCGCAGCGCCAGGAAGGGGTTCACCGGCAGCTCGTCCCCGCCGCAGGGGCCGGGGCCGCACGGCCCGCCCCCGTACGAGGGGTCGCCGGGCAGGTCCGGGGCGGACCCGCAACCGCAGCCGCACGGGGTGCTGCCGGAGCCGAGCGCCGTCATGAGCTCTCCTTCTGGGTACGCCGGCCGTTCGCCGGGGCGGGGAAGTCGTACGCCGGGTCCAGGGCCCGCGCGGCCCGCCGGTCCGCGCCGGCGCCGGCGGGCCCGGCCGGCTCCCCGGGGAAGGGGCGGGCCGCCTTGCCGTACTCGCGCCGCATCGCGTCGACGAGGTGGCCCTGGCGGACCGCTCCGCCGTCGTCCGCCGCCCGGAAGGCGGCGCCGATCGCGGCGTTGCGGATCCAGCCGCCCGGGACCGGGTAGTGCTGCGCGAGCCCCGCCAGGTCGACATCGGCGTGCAGCAGCGCGCGGGGCAGGTGCAGCTCCCACATCCGGTACCGGCCGGCCTCGTCGGGGAGCGGGAACTCCACGACGAAGTCCATGCGGCGGATGAAGGCGGCGTCGATGTTCTGCCGCAGGTTCGTCGTCAGCACCGCCAGCCCGTCGAAGCGGTCCAGCCGCTGGAGCAGATAGGCCGTCTCCATGTTCGCGAACCGGTCGTTGGCCTCGGAGACCTCCGTACGGGCGGCGAACAGGGCGTCGGCCTCGTCGAGGAGGAACACCGCCTGCGTGCGCTCGGCCACTTCGAAGCAGGCGGCGAGGTTCTTCTCCGTCTCGCCGATGTACTTCGACACCAGCTCGGAGCCGTCGACGACCAGCAGGTCCCGGCCCGCCTCGGTCGCCAGTACCTCGGCGGCCAGCGATTTCCCGGTCCCCGGCGGCCCGGTGAGCAGGAGCCGTACGCCGCGCGCGGCGCGGGCGGCCTCGCGCAGCCGCCAGTCGTCCAGGACCAGCGCCTGGTGGCGCAGCCGGGCCACGGCGTCCCGCAGCTGCCCGTCCGCCTCCCCGCCGAGGACGAGGCGCGGCCAGCGGGCCAGCGGGGCGACCAGGTCCACGCCGGGGGGCAGCAGCGCCCCGGCGCGGGCCCGGATGGCGCCGGAGACGTCCGGGCCGCCGCCGTCCTCCTGGGCGCCCGGGGCCAGCGCGGCGCGGCTGTGCACGTCGAGGGCGACCTGGGCGGTGAGTGCCGGGTCGAGGGGGTGGCGCGCGGCCAGTTCGGGCGCGTGCTCCGGCGCTTCGGGCAGCGCCGCCCGCCAGGCGGTGCGCCGGTCCGCCGTGCCGATCGGCCCGACCGGCACGGCCAGTACGGGCCGGTGCGGCCCGGGGCGTACGGTGCCGGGCGCCGCGCAGACCAGCAGCGGGCCGGGGATCCGGGCGACGGCGGGGGTGACCGGTCCCGCCGCCCCGCCCGCCGGGGCCGCCACCACCAGCAGTGGCACGGCGTCCCGTACGGCGGCGTGCAGCCCCAGCAGCCCCATCGCGCGCGGGTCTTCGGGGCTGGTCCGGGCGGCGAGCAGGCCGAGTCCGGCGGCGCGGGCGAGGGCCGCGCAGCGGCTGAGGCCGACGGTCTCGTCCCGGGCGCCGACCAGCAGGATGCGGGGGGCGCGGGAGCGCAGGGCGGCGACCGCCCGGACGGTTTCGGGGAGTTCGAGCCAGCCGTCGAGTCCGGCGACCGGCGGTCCCGGGTCGGCCTCCTCCAGGGCGGCGGGCCAGGCGGGGTGGCCGTGGAGGGCCTCCCACAGCCCGTCGGCGAGGGTCAGGGAGCGTTCGTGGAAGGGGCCGTCGCCGGTGAGGGCGAGCACGCCCGCCCGTACGGCCGGGCCCTCGTGGAGCAGCCGGCGCAGGGCGACCCGGTCGGGGGCCTGCGCCCGTACGCCGCCGCGGGCCGCCGTACGGGCCGCGCAGTCGGTCAGCAGGCCGGCCAGGCCCACGCTGGGGTGCGGGGCACCGCCGGGGTTCATGGTGCGGAAGGTCCGGGCCAGGCCCTCGTGTTCGTCGGGGAGTCCGGCGAACAGGACCAGGTCGGTCTCCAGGGAGCCGAGCCCGAACCGGTGCACGAGCCGGTCGAGGGGGGTGTCTGCCGGAGGGCGGGCGCCGGGGGCGGCAGCGGCGCGCTGGGCGGCGCCGGCGGCCCAGTCGCGCAGGAAGGCCACGGACTCGCCGCCGGCCTCCTCGCTGCACAGGGTCTCCAGCAACTCGGCCACCCGGACGGCCACTTCGGCCGCCCGCCGGGAGAGGTCTCGGCTGATGCGCTCAGGCATAGCGGTACCTCACGACCGCGCCGAGCCAGCCCAGCCAGCCCGGGTCGAGGTCCAGCCCGGCGCGGCGGACCGCCAGGTCGGTGTCGGCGAAGGCGAACACGGCTTCGATCCAGCCGGTCTCGGCCGTGATCCGCCCGGGGCGGCGGGCGACTGCCCGGACGGCGCCGAACGGATCGTCCGCGTACCGCTCTTCGCCGAGGCGGGCGGCGGTGGCCCGCGCCCAGTCGGCGGCGAGCGCGTCCACGGCGTCCTGCTCGCGCGGGGTCGCCGCCGGGGCCCGCAGGAGAGCGGTGGCGCGGTCGGGGCCGAGTCCGGCGAGGGCGAGGGCGGCGGGGTCCTCGGGGGCGAGGCCGCACAGGGCGCGGGCGGCGGCGTGCAGTACCCAGGACAACGGCCGGGCGGCCAGGGCGGGTTCGTCGAGGGCGCGGTCCGGGAGCCCGGCTTCTGGCGCCGCGGCGAGCAGGAACAGCAGCCCGGCCCAGCCGGTGGCGGCGCCGTCCGCCGGATCGGGGGCGGGCCTTACGGGCCGTACGGGGCCCGGCGCTGCGGGGCCGGCGGCCGCGGGATCCCCCGCACCGGCGCGGGGCGGGTCGGCGGCGGGAGGCACTTGCGGCAGCGCGCCCCGGCCGGGCGGGGCACCGTCGGCGCCCGATCCCGATCCGCCGGGCCGGGCGCGCCCGGCGTCCCCGGGGTGTCCGGAGCCCCCGGGGTCCCGGCGGCATCCGGCACACTCGGCGCCGCCGCACTCGGCACACCCGCCGCGCCGGGTGTCCCCGGCACACGCACCGCATCCACCGTCCGCGGTGCATCCGGCGTCCCCGGCGCAGCCGGCAGCCCCGGCGCACGCGCCACATCCACCGTCTGCAGTGCGTCCGGCCGACCCGCCGCATCCAGCGCACCCGGCGCAGCCACCGTCCGGCACCTCCCGGCCCCGCGCATCCGGTTCGGGCGCCGGGCGGGCGGGACCACCGGCCAGGGCACGCAGGCCCTCCGTCAGGAGTCCCCGCAGTCCGGGCCGGGCGGCGGGCCGCTCCAGCACGGCCGGGTCGGTTTCCGCCAGGACCAGAACGGCCCAGGCGGCGAGCGTCGGTTCGGCGGGCCGCAGCCGGGACGCCCTGACCAGCCCGGCCAGCCTCGACCCGGCGAGCAGGGTGCGGGCGAGCACCCGGGTACCGGGGTCGGACGCCCCCGCGCCGGGCTCCTCGGGCTCCTCGGGCGCCGCGAGGGAGGCCAGGCGCTGCCAGCCCTCCCGCCCCCAGGCCCGGTCCAGCGCGGCGAGCCCGCACTCCCCGGCCGCGCGCAGCACGGCGGCCGCGGCGAGCCGGGGGTGGCGTTCCAGGGCGGCCAGCAGCACCGGGCCGGGCGCCGCCTCCGGGGCCGGGTCGGCCGGCCCGAGGATGCCGGTCTGCCGCCAGGCCCACAGGCGTTCGCGGCGCCCGGCGGCGAGTCCGGCGACCGCGTCGGCGAGCAGGTCCACGTCGTGCCGGTAGTGCACGAGGTTGTCCGGCGCCGCCGCGCCGCCCTCGCGCACGGTCCGCTCGATCGCGGCGGCGACCGCCCCGGACCACTCCCGCGCGAGCGCCGGACCGGGGCGGTCCAGGTCGAGGCCGAGGGTGAGGTCGAGCCGGGCCAGGCACCAGTGGCCCGGTGGCAGGTCCAGGGCGCGCAGGGCGGTTTCCAGCGGGCCGGCGACCGCGTGCCGCAGCGGCCCGCGCAGCGGGTCCTCGGCGCGCGGCGGCGCGGCGGGGTCGTGGTGCAGGGTCGCCGTCAGCCGGTCGATGACCACGGTGGGGCCGCTCATCCGACGCGCACCGCCCCGGTGACGGTGCTCTCGCCGACGCGGGAGCCGGCGGCGGGCACGCCCACGATGCCGTCCGCGCCGACCCGGACCCGGCCGACGACCGCGGGGCCCCAGGCCGCGCCGGGGCCGACGACGGAGGTGAGCCCGAGGTGCAGGGTGCGGCCGATCCGCATGCCCGTGCCCAGCGGGCAGATGTCCACGAGGGTGTGGGCCGGTTTGTGGGCTTCCACGATGGCGCGGACGACGTCGAGTTGAACCGGGCTCGGATCGGCGGGGATGAGCACGCTGAACCGGTGCGCGGTGGCGGTGTAGCCGTCCTCCCCGGGCCGGGTGCCGCCCACCGTGAACCGGCCGAGCGCCCCGGCCGTGCCCGCCGCGCCGCCGACGGCCGGTGCGGGGGCTCCGCCGGGTCCGGCGCCGAGCACCGCTCCGCCGAGGCCGCGCAGCCGCCAGTGCTCCACGACGCTGATGGGCAGCGGGAGGTAGAGCCGCAGGATGCGTTCGAGGCAGGAGACGGTGCCGCGGATGCGGAACAGGTCGTACGCCTGGGCGATCAGCTCGCGCCGGGCCGCCGGCGGCCAGCGCCGGTCCAGGGCCAGGCCGAGCAGCCCGGCCAGCCAGCCGAGGGCCTCCTGCGGGGTGGCCCGGGGGTCGAGCAGCAGGGTGCGCAGGGCGGCGCGGGAGTCCAGCTCGTGGAGCAGGCCCTCGGCGGGGGCGAGGAAGCGCTGGAGGAAGGCGGCGTCGGCCTCGTCCCGGCTCCAGGCCCTGGGGAGCGCGGCGGTCAGCCGGTGTCCGGGCCGCTCCACGCGCAGGCCCCGGACGCGGGGGGTCAGGCGCGGGGTGCCGGCGAGCCGGAGCACGATCCACAGGTAGCGGCCGGGCGGGGCCTGGACGGGAGCCTCGTACGTCTCGAACCCGTCCTCGGGGCCGATCTGCGCCCAGGGCAGCTCGCGGCCGGTCGGGCGCCGGAACAAGGGTGCGGAGGGCGGCAGCCGGTCGGCGTAGAGGGCGCTGGAGGGCAGCGGCGGGGTCTGGTCGGGGTGGCGTACGGTGCGCGGTCCGCGTACGGGCGGCGACCAGGGCAGCGGGTCGGGGACCGTGTCCTCGTCGCTGGTCAGGAAGGAGACGCGGACCTCGGTGCCGGGCGGGACGCAGGCGTCGAGGAACAGCCGGCCCCAGCGGGTGCGGTACTCCCCCGCGTCGAGGCGGTAGCCGATGACGCTCCCGGCGGGCGTGTACCGGGCGGCGGGTCCGGCGGTACGGGCGATGCCCTCGGCGGTGGTGAACGCGACGCGGCCGTCGGGGCCCACGGTCATGGCGCCGCCGTCGTAGCCGGGGGCGCGCAGGGGTTCGATCTCCGCCCAGGCCGCACCGTCCGTACGGAACCGCCGCAGCGGCCGGCCGGGGCCCCGGGCCACCACCAGTGCCCCGTCGGCGGTCAGGTCGAGGTCGGTGGCGTCGGGTACGGCGAGCGGCCGGGTGCCGTCGGCGCGGGCGACGACGGCGTGCCCGCCGGCCGCGCCGGTCCACAGCACGTGGAGGTGCCCGGCGTGGTCGGCGATCCGGCTGGGGCGCAGGCCGTCGCTCCCCGCCGGGTGGCGCAGTACGGGTCCGCGCACCGGTCCGCGGCGGCCCTGGAGGAGCACGATCCCGGCGGGCCGGGTGACGAGGACGGCCACCGCCCCGCAGTGGGCGGTGACGTCGAGGGGCCGGCAGTGCGGGCGGGCCGCGCTGCGGACGGGGACCCGGCGCAGCAGCCGTTCGCCCCACAGGTCGACGACGTGGACGGCGCCGGCCCCGGACTCGGCGATGAACAGCCGCTGGGCGCCGTCCACGGCGAGCCCGCGCGGGACGCACAGGGTGCCGGGCCGGTGCCGGGGCGGGCCGTCGGTGCCGCCACCGGGCGGGATGACGTCCACGCGTCCGGCGCGCGGGTAGGAGCGGTAGGCGCGGCCCCAGCGGTCGAAGGCCAGTCCGGCGGGTCCGTGCACCGCCGTCCCGGGGTCGGGCCCCGCCTCGGGCTCGGGTTCCCAGGCGAGGCAGACCCCGCCCTCGTCGAGGAGGGCGGTGGACTCGTGGCGGCAGCGCACCCACTGGTCCGGATCGGCCAGGACGCCGATCGCGCGGTCGCCGTACATCAGCACACCTCCGGGGGGAGCGGTACGACGACGGGGTCGCCGGGGTGCGGCGGCGGGGTGCCGTAGCCGGATCCGACGGGCAGCGGGCCGCCGGTGACCACGGTGACGGCGGCGACCCGGGGCACCTCCCACGGCTCCAGCGGGACGAGCGGCAGCGGGGTCCATCCCGTACCGGAGCGGCGGGCCAGCAGCAGCTCGTCCTCCAGGTACTCCAGGCCCTCCACCTGGACGGCGACGGCCTCCAGTTCGGCGCGGCGCACGGCCCGGCCCAGCGGCCACCCCGCGCCTTCGGGCCCGTACGGCGGCAGCGGGGCGAGGTACTGGCGCAGGATCAGCTCGACCCAGCGGCGTACCGCGTCGGGCTGGTAGCCGTCGCGGGTGCGGATGCCCACGGAGACGGCGATGTCCACGTAGGTGGGCGGGATGACGTACAACTCGGTGGTGACCAGGCGCCGGGGGGCGAGGTACGCGGCGACCTGGCGCAGCAGGGCGAGGTCGGGCAGCGGGGCGCCGGGGTCGCGCAGGTCCTCGGTGGGGAAGACGAGCACGCTGACGACGCCGGCGGCGGGCTGGGCGGGCGTGTCGGGGTGCAGCAGGGGCAGGGTCTCGGCGCGGCGTACGCCGGGGACTTCGAGGGCGAGGGAGCGGAAGTCCTCGGAGGTGACGGCCCGGTCGCGGCGGTGCACCTCGGCGGGCAGGGCCTCCAGGGCGTCGGCGAGGGAGGCCGGGTCGGCGCCGCCGGCCGCCGGGAGGGGGTTGGCGACCTTGACGCCGGCGACACCGGTGAGCGCGCCGATCGCGCCCGCCGGGACGTTCCCGGCGGAGCCGCCGCCGTACCGGTAGGCGAGGACGCGGATGCGCTCGCCGATCTGGGGCAGGCGGCAGCGGCTGCCGAAGCGGACGAGTCCTGCTTCGGCGTCGAGGGTGTAGTGCCGGTCGAAGGGGCCGCTGCCCGCGAAGTCCTCGACCTCGGTCCAGGGCCGCCAGCCGTCGGCCTCCTCGACCTCCAGGCGGACGCTGCCGGCGAGGACGGGGCGCTGGGTGACGCGCAGGACCTGGCCGGCGTCGGCGGTGCCCGTGCCGAGGAGTTCGGGTGCGGCGGTGCGGGCCTGGACGGCGCCGACGGCGTTGACGCCGACCCAGCGGATGCGGTGGATGGCGTCGTTCTCGTCGGCGGGGCGGCGTACCCGCAGCCAGCCCAGGACGCGGTCGGCCGTCTTCTCGTCGTCGATGGGGGGCGGACCCTGCAGGTCCCCGGGGCCGGTGCGGCCCCGGGGGTGGGTGGGGAAGGCGGCCGGCAGCTCGACGGAGACCACGCCGGCGGTGGTGAGCCCGCGGGTGGTGTCGCCGAGGACGGCGAGGGAGGTGAAGGCGGTGGGGGCCCCGGGGCCGTTCCACAGCTCCCAGAGGAAGCCGGGCGGGGCGCTCACGAGGTCGCCCGCCCGCAGCCGGGTCGGGTCCTCGGTGTCGCGGGCGCGCAGGTCGTACGGGCGCGGGAGCTGCTCGTCGGGGACGACACCGACGAAGAGGGTCCGGCCGGCCATCAGGCGGGGGTCGGTGGTGTTCTTGGCCAGCAGGGCGATCCACAGCGAGCGGTCGAGGGTGGTGCTGACGTCCAGGGGCGGCCGGTCGGGGTCCAGCGGGTCGGCGGGGACGGCGGTGGTGACGTAGAAGGAGACCGGGGCTCCGGACGCCACCCGCGCGCGCTCTTCCCTGGGCAGGGCCTCGACCGCGTTCTGCCTGCGCCGGCTCTCGGCGGGGCCGGGCGCCTCGGGGGCGGGCGTCTTGCCGACGGCGAGGGTCTCCAGGGGCCAGGCGACGACCTCGTCGCCGGTCTCGAAGGCGATCGCGCCGGCCCGGGCCTCGGCACCGCGCAGCACCTGGACGCCCTCGGGGCGTTGGGTCTGCAGGACGAGGAGGGCGCGGGCGGTGAGCGCGGGGCGCGGGCGGACGCCGAGCAGCCGCAGGAAGGCGACCTTGGTGGCGTCGGGGATCTGGTTGAAGCGGAAGAGCAGGGACTCGCCCAGGTGTGCGAAGAGTTCGAGCAGGGCGATGCCGGGGTCGCCGGCGTTGTGGTCGGTCCACTCGGGCGCGTAGACCGGGATCCGCTTGACCAGCTCGTCCCGGAGCTGTTCGAAGGTGCGGTCGTCGAGGATGGGGCCGATCAGCGGCATACCGTCGTCACCCGGCCCCTACCGCAGGTAGAAGGGGTAGACGAGGTTGTCCGGGCGCAGGTCGAGCAGGTGCACGTAGGCGATGTCGATCCATACGAGGGCGGGCTCCTCCCCCGGGGTCACGGCGACCTCGGTGACCCGGATCCGGGGCTCCCAGGCGCTGAGGGCCTCGCCGATCTCGGCGGCGATCGCGGTGCGGGTGGCAGGGGTGTTGGGGGCCATGAGGTGGCGGCGCAGTCCGCAGCCGAAGGTGGGGCGCATGACGCGCTCGCCGGGCTCGGTGTCGAGGATGGTCTCGACGGACTGCCGGATCGCGGCGGCCCCCGCGACCCACGCGAGCCGGCCTCCGCCCGCGCTCGCGCCTGCGTTCCCACTGCCGTTCCCGGGCCGGAACGGGAACCGCACCCCGGTCCCGAGCCGGGCCTCGGCGGCGGACGGGGCTCCGGGGCCGGGGCCGCCGGGGGCGGATGTCAGGGCGTCAGATGCCATGGCGTCCATACTCCGGGGGGACCGTCACCGGGGCGTCTCTCATGCGCCGGTCACTTCCACCAGCCCACCTCGCGGAGTTCGGGCTTCATCTGCTCGATGGCATTCACGTACTTGTTGCCGAACTTCGACTCGATGTCGTCGATGTCCTTCTCCACGGCGGCGTTGAACTTCTTGCGCTTCATCAGGCTCAGCTGGTCCGCGCGGTGCTCCTTGGCCTCGTCCCAGGACCCGGTGCTGGCCACCCGCGGATGGAACCAGTTGCCCCAGCGGTCCCTCAGGCCTCGATGGTCCATCTTGTCCATCTGGATCGCCGGCCCTTTGCCGAACGAGAGGTCGGTGATCTTCGAGTAGACACCGTACGGCGGAATGTGGTTGATCTCCGTACCTGCGTAGTTCCGCGGGCCGTTCTTCAAGCCCTGGTGCCGGCCTCCCTTGAACGCGGGCAGGTATTCCTCCTTGTACAGGGGGTGGCTCTTGCTCTGCACGCGTCGGTCGACACCCTCCTCTCCCGGCTCCTTCGCCTTCTTCGGTGCGGCGTCGACCTTCACCGCCTTCGCCTTGGGGCTCATCCCCGCCGTGATCTGCCACTTCTCCCCCTCCCGTTCGGCGTCGAGGACGGTGAATCCGTGCGTCTTCCTGATGCCGGCCAGCGCGTCCCGCAGCTCGGTCTCGTCGTACGGATCCTTGTGCGAGCGCTCTGCAAGGAGGCCCAGCGCCTGCAGGCCCGTCAGCCAGCGGTCCTTCTTTTCCGGTGGCGGAACCGCCGGGCCGTCCTTGGCCGGCTTGGCCGGGGCCGGGACGGAGGCGGCCTTCGCCGGGGCCTTCACGGCGGTCGCCGGGGCGCCCGGAGCCTTCCAGGCGCCCTTCTTCTGCTCCTCCTTGGCCGATTTGGGCGGGACGTGGTCGTTCACCAGGTCCGTCAGGAACTTGTCCGGGCTGAAGTTCACCTCGCCGAAGGTGATCTCGGGGACCTTCCCCGAGCCCAGGACGTGCTCCACGTCCGCCCCGATCCCGAACTCCCCCGGCAGCGGGTACTCCAGCTGCCCCAGCGGCCAGTTCCAGCGCTTGTCCGGCGCCGGGGACCACCACGGGCTGTCCAGTTCGACGAAGAGTTCACCGCCGAGCCCGAGGAACGGCTGGGCCGCGATCTCCATGTGCCCGGCCAGGAAGAACTCCCCGTGCTTGCCCGCCTTCGGATCGGCGACCTCCCGGTAGCCGATCACCGGAGTGGCCTCGACGTAACCGCGCACTCCGGCGAGCGCGATGACGGCGATGCCCGCCTTGACGTCGTGGCCCACGAGCTGGACGCCCGCGCCGCCCTCGGCCTTCAGCCGCAGGCCCGCGTAGGCCTGGATGTTGAGGGTGCCGGTCAGACCGAAGCTCTTCAGCACCTCCGGCCTGGTCGACCAGGTGCCGGTCAGCTCCATCCGGTCGAGCGTCGCGGGACCGACCTTCGCGACCGCTTCGAGGCCGATGTTGGCGAACAGGAAGACGTTGCCGACCAGCGGGATGCCGTAGGCCGCGCGGACCTCGAACTTCGCGAGCTGCTTGACGGTGTCCTTCGGCTCGAAGAGCGGCTTGTCCATCTTCGGCAGGATCTTGCCGACGACCGTGACGTCGCCGTGGTGGTCGACCACCACCAGCGCCTCGCCGCTCAACCAGTCCGCCAGCCGGACGTGGACCGTTCCCCAGCCGGCCACCACCCGGGGGCCGGGCTGCGGACCCGCACGTTCCGCCATGTCCGGGCCCGCCGTGTCCGGGCCCGCCGTCCCACCGGTCACCGCCCTCGCGGACGTGACCTGCCCGGGGAGTTGGCTGTCCGTCAGCTCCTTCGCCGTCCTGGCGTCGGTCGCCACCAGCGTCACCTGGCCGTCGAACCTGTCGTTGGCGTAGCGCACGGTCCCCCGTACGTCGACGAGCCCGGCGGCGAACGCGGCCGTCACCTGCCCGGTGAACCCGCGCAGCGCCACGTCCACGACCGCCTTCCCGGACAGCGCCCCGTCCGGCCCCCGGACCACCGGCACCTCCACCGAGCCGAGCCCGGCCACCGTGCCCTTCGCCACGGCGTCGAAGGTGACCAGCTCTCCCGCGAGGCCGAGGCTCCCGGAGGCGCCGAGGAACCCGCCGAGCGTGAAGGACATCCCGCCGGCCTTCACGAAGAGGGTCGGGCCCCGCAGTTCGTTCTCCACGCCCGCCAGGCGCAGACCGCCCACACCGTGCCAGCCCAGCGTCTCGGCGGAGCCCTGCAGGGTGTCGAACAGGCCCCGGGCCCCGTCGAGCAGGACGCCCTTCACCTTCGCCGACGCGTGCCCCTCCAGCGTGCCGTCGCGCACGCGCAGGGCGAGCACCGGCTCGATGCCCCGGGTGCGCAGCGGCAGCAGCAGCGGGTGCAGCAGCGGGACCGCCTGGAAGCCGCTCCCGGGTCCGGTGGTGATCCCCTGGCCGGTCTTGCGCAGGTGGAGGGTGCCTGCCGCGAGCGCGCCCAGGCGGACGCGTACGGGCCCGCCCGCGGTCCCCTTGCGGTCCAGGTACTCCTCGACCGGCGCGGGCGCGGCGAGGGCCGCTCCGCCCTGGAGCGCCACTTCCTCCTTGGGGACGTCGGGGGCGAGGACCGTACGGGAGAGCTCGTCCGCGAGCTTCCCCGGCGCGGCGGATACGGGGGCCTGCGCGGGTGTCCGTACGGCCGGGGCCGGGGCGGGTGCGCGGGCCGGTTCCCGGGCCGCGGGGGCCGGAGCGGCCATTTCATCCTCCCTCGCACAGCGGGTCGTTCACCGGTGGCTCCGGCCGGGGCGGTGGCGGGACCGGGGCGGTGGCGGGCGGGGTGACCAGGTCCACCAGGTCGTCGAGGTCGTCCTGGGCGAAGGAGCCGCTCGCGTCCCTCAGACGGGCGCCCGCGCCCTTGGTTGCGAGGAGTTCGTCGAAGGCGTCGGTCTGCGCCTGCCCCATGTCGGCGAGCGTCTTGGTGCCGTCGAAGAAGGCCTTGAGCGCGGCGGCCGCCTCCAGCGAGGGCGGCAGGCAGAAGCGCAGGGCGAGCAGCCACCACAGCTGGAAGAGGAAGACCACGATCGGCAGGAACAGGCTGAACACGAAGAAGGCCACGATCATGAAGATCTCGAGGGCGAAGGTGCAGGTCCGGGAGGCGGTGCCGCCCACCGAGCCGCCGCCGGGCATACCGCCGCCCGGGTCGAAGGACAGCTGCGAGCCGGGCGGGCTGGTGATCGCGACCCCGCCGGGTGCGGGCGGTGCGGCGGCCCGGGCGGCCACTGCCCGGAAGTCGGGCATGGTGATGGAGGTCTTCCGGTTCTTGGTGCCCTCGGGGTCGAAGAACGGGGCGAGCCGGAACGCCTCGGTGGGCTTGCTCCAGGAGATCTGAGGCGGGCAGTGCTCGTGCCCCGGCGGCGGGGTGCGGCGTACGAAGCAGCGCAGTTCGTAGACGGAGCGTTCGTCCAGCTTGGGGGCGCCCCGGTCGTCGTGGTCGGCGGAGGCCGTCGGTACGACCCCGAACCACAGCGACCGCTCCGGCGGGGGCGTTCCGTGCGCGCAGTCACCCGAGCGGGCGGGCAGCCGCCACATCGGCAGCTCCTGCTCCCGGTCCTCGAGGAGGCCGGCCGCCGGGGGCTCGCCGAGCTTGCGCCACCGGCCGCCCGCGGGCCCGGCCATCCAGGCCTGGGTCTCCTTCTTCAGGTCGACCTTGTCGAGGAGTTCGCGGTGCGCGTCCTCGAAGGCCGTGCGGTGGGCGAGATCGGCCCACAGCACGTCCCGGGCCTCCGAAAGGTACGGACCCGACTCCGCCGCCGTGCGGTTCCCGGCCGCGCGCAGCTCCGCCGTCAGCCTGCGGGAGAGCGTGCGCAGCACCTTGGGCGGCGCGTCCATCTCCACATGGCGCCGGCGCATCACGAACCCCACCTCGAGCCCTTCGGCGGACTGCGGGCGCGGCAGCCCGGGCCGGTCGCAGAAGAGCTCGACGACGACCGCGTAGAACCGCTCGTGGCTGGGCTGGTAGAGCTTGCGCAGCCGGGTGCGGACCAGCCGGTGGGTGGCGAACCGGGCGCGGCCCGGACCCCGGTCGGCGAGGTCCACGGGCACCGGGTAGGACCAGACGTCCTCGTCGGGGTCGAAACGCAGCGAGTCGCGCGGATCGGCCACGAGGGCCCGTACGAACTCGGCGGAGGCGTACTTCTGCAGCGCCGGGGCGTGCGCCGAGGGGTCGAAACGGTCGAAGTGCCCGCGCTCGCAGGCGTACCAGGGGGCGAGGACCTTGAAACCGTGCTCCGCGTGCTCCGCCGCGGCGGTCACCAGATGTTCCCGGCGCCGGGGGTGTAGGCCGGGGAGATCACCACTTGTTCGGTGACCAGCGTCCCGCATTTCACCAGCCCGCTGAAGGTCGACAGCGGGGCGTTCACCGCCACCATGGGCGCCTTGACGTCGACGGACACGTTCGCCTGCACCTCCACCGCGGTCGGCGTCAGCCGCACCACACAGCCGCCGCTGTGCCGGATCGTCACCTGCTGGGTGGCGTCGTCGAGGGTCACCTCGTGTCCGGAGGCCATGGTGATCCGCACCTTGGCCGCGCCCGGGGTGTCGTCGAACTCCAGCCTGCTGTCCGCCCTCGACCGCAGCGTGCGCAGGTTGTTGGCGTCCTGCGGCTCGTGCGGCAGGGCGGCACGGCCGTTCCAGGCCGCGCCGAGGACGTACGGGCGGCGCGGGTTGCCCGCCTCGAAGGCGACGACGACCTGACTGCCCACCTCGGGCAGTACCAGCAGGCCCTGCTCGTCGTCGGCGTACGGGGAGCAGAGCGTGGCCCAGGCTCGTACGTCGCGGTCCCCGTCCGTGCCCAGCCAGGGGAAGCGGACCTCCACCCGGCCGAGCCGCTTCTCGTCCACGATGTCGGTGACGAACGCCGGGTAGACGCCGAAGTATCCGGGGACCGAGCCGTCCGCGGGAGCGGGCAGGGGCATCACACCACCTCGTTCATGCTGGAGCGTTCGGCGTCGAAGCGGGTGCGGAAGCCGTGGTCCGCGTCGAAGGTGTGCCGGATCCTGGTGACCGTGTACCCCTCCCCCTCGAAGGGGGCGCCGACCGAGCGCAGGGTGAGCGCGCCGCCGACGACGAGGTCGGGGCTGCCGTTGGTGGTGCCCGCGACCGTCACGAACCGGCGTCCGCGGCGCAGCATTTCGGCGCGCGCCCAGGCCCCGGCCTCCTCGGCGGTCAGTGCCGCCTCCCGGACGCGCAGGCCGGTGGCGGGGCCCAGGGCCCGGGCGAGGACCCTGGCCCCGGTGCGGCCGCCGGCCGTCTCCGCCTCGACGACCTCGGGGCCGGCCCGCTCGTCGACGATCTCGCGCCGGTCGGCGTCGTACCCGGTGACGGCGACCTCGCTGCGCTGGTGGGCGAGGTCGGCGCAGAGCCGGACCGACATGAGCTCGCCGCCGTAGACGAGGGTCTGCGGGGTCGTGCCGCGGCTGCCGCGGGGGCGGAAGTGCAGGGTGCGGCCGGTCGCCCACAGTTCGGCCTGGACCAGCCTGGCCCGCTCCCGCAGGAAGGCGAGGTCGCTCTGGTTGAGCTGCTGCAGGACGTCGTAGCGGGGCCCGGGGACGTCCGCGTCGGCGGCGAGCCCGTGCTCGCGCGCCACCTCTTCGGCGACTCCCGCGTCGGTGGTGTGGTGGTACGTACGCATCCGGCGGGTCATGCGCAGCCGCATCAGCGCGTCCTCGGCGTGGACGAGGACCAGCGGCGGTTCGCCGTCGCCCAGGACGAGTTCGAGGCCGGAGACGACGCCTTCGAAGACGTACCGCTGGCGCGACGGCGGGCCGAGTGCCACCTTCAGCGCGCTGCCCAGGCCGACCGTGGACCCGTCGAGGTGCCGCAGCCGGTCCTGGGGACCCTTGGCTCCGGCGCCGACGGCGAGGAAGTGCCCGCGCAGGGTGCGCAGTCCCTCGACGCCTTCGGCGACCTCCAGGCGTACGCAGTCCCGTGCGAGGTCCCTGACCAGGGAGCCGCCGACCTCGAAGACGGGCGACACGGTCGCGATGGCCGCCTCAGTCATCGAAGCCCTCCGCCGCGACGCGGGCGGCGAGCCAGGCGGCCCGTTCGCAGGCTTCGCGGTGGTGTTCGGCGGCCGCCCATTTCCCGCCGGCCCGGTCCGGTCCGGCGGCGGGCGGGGCGGTGCCGCCCGCGGCCGGCACGACGTCGGTGTGCAGCTCTCCGATGTACACGCTCATGGCGGGCCTCCTCGCGGTGTCCACCTCAGGGTGGTCGGGCCCGCGTCACGGTCGCGTTGCTCGCAGTCGGCGGCGGCCCGGCCGGGGGCGGCGGGCGGCAGCCGCTCCCACGGGGCGGCTCCCGGGTCGGGCGGCGGGACCTCCTCGCGCCGGGCCCGGTCGGCGAGGCTTCGGGCGCCGCCGGCCCGGACCTCGGCGAGGGTCGCGGGGTCGGCGCGGGCCCGCAGCGGTACGCCCCGGCCGTAGCCGAGGGAGCGGCGGTCGAGCTCGGGCGGCGGGGCGTACCCGGCCGGGCCCTGCGGCCGGACCGGTCCGCGTACGGGCGGGCCCGGCGCCGTGGCCGGCACCTCGAAGCTCTGCCGGGCCCGCGCGGTGGCGGTGTCCACGGCGGCGCCGGCCACGATGTCCGCCGACGCGGCGATGCCGCCCGCCGCGCCGAGGACGAAGCCGGCGAGCGCCGGGTCCGCCCCGGGCCCCCGGCCGGTGCCCAGCGCGGCGGCCAGGCCCCCGACCGACGTCGGTGCGGCGTCCCCGGCGAAGCCCGCGGAGAGACCGGTCCCCGCCGCGGCCGCGAACCCCGCCGAGACCTCCGCGCCCAGCTGGACGGCGGCCCCCGCCGCCAGGGTCAGCGGACTGTCGAGCCCGCTCATCGCACCGCGCCAGGCCGCCGGGTCCAGCCCGAGCCGGGACAGCAGCTGCTGGGCGGACTCCCCCTCCCGGGCCTGGACGACCTGCCGGGGCCGGCTGGTGCCGGCCGTACCGGGCGCGGCTCCGGTGCGCCGGTCGCCGGCCTCGGTGGCGGTGCGGGCGTCGCGGGTGCCGGGTCCCTCGTCGTGTGCCTGGTACGCGAAGTTCTGCTCGACGATGGTCACCCCCACCTTGGCCCGCAGCGGGGTCCCGTCGGGGGCGAAGTGGTCGAGCTCCTCGGTGACCTGCGTGACGATGCCGTTGTAGCGCAGGGTGCCCCAGACGAAGCGGACGGCCGGCGGCGGGTCGCTCGTCTTCTCGGGGGGTTCGACGAACTGCCGTACCAGGGCGGTCCAGCGGCGTACGTCCACGTACTGTCCGCCGCCGCGCTGCTCGGCGGTGTCGAATTCCAGGTCGAAGGCGAGGGTCGAGCCCTCCTGGGCGGGATGCTGGACCTTCTGGTTCTTCGTGGTGGCCCCGCCCCGGTCCACGTTGTTGTTGCGGCTGATGCGCAGCGAGGCCGGGTTGAACTGGACGGGCAGCGGCTTGCTGCCCTCGGCCTCCTTGACGAGCGGCGGCCGGTCCTTCCCCGGCTGGGCGGTCACCGTGAGCCGCTGCAGGGTGGCGTGGACCAGGGCGGTCACGGGGTCCGCTCCAGGCGCAGGCCCTCGTGCGCGATGTGCAGTTCCTCCACGGCGATCTCCCCCGTCCTGGCGTTGAGCGTCGGTCCGGTGATCTTCAGCGGCAGTCCGCGGACGAACGTCCAGTGCGCGACCACCCGTCGGCCGGCCGGGTCCAGCACCTCCACGTCGCCGTCGTAGCGGGGTACGGGGGCGCCGCCGGCGACCATGCCGTGCAGCCAGTCCCACAGGCTCGTGTCGGCGCTCCCGCCGTCGGCGGCGATGAGCATGCCGCGTTTGAGGACGAGCGGCTGGAGCCTGACCCGCCCGACCCGGCGTACGACTTCGTCGTTGGCGCCGCCCTGCAGGTACTCGCGTACGTCGGCCTCCAGGGCCAGCCCCGTGCACTCCTGGAAGCCTCCGTCGCCGAGCCGGCCGGGGGCCGCGTCCGCGGCGCCCGGGAGGACCGCGGCCGGGCCCGGAGCGCCGGCCTCGGACGGCGGGCGGGGGATGTCGGGCGGGGGTGCGGCGGTCGGGCCGGGCGTGGCACTGCGGGTCAGCCGCACCCGGAACCGGAAGGTCTGCACGAGCTCGGGCACGCTCACCTCATGTCACCGCCACGGCGCCGTCGGCGTCCTGCGCGATCCGCAGGACGAGGTACTCCAAGGGCTGGGCGGGGGCCACGCCGATCTCGGCGACGAGCCGTCCGAGCCCCTGCGACCAGCCGGGGTTGAGGTGCTCGTCGCACCGTACGAAGAAGGCCTCGTCCTCCGTGTCCCCGGCGAACGCCCCGCCGCGGTACAGCCCCCGCAGCAGCTGGACGACGGCTGCGCGCAAGGCGTCGCGCAGCTGCGGGGTGTGCGGTTCGAAGGCCAGCCCCTGCGCTTGGCGGTCCAGTACGAGCCGGAGCATGGTCATCAGCCGGCGCACGCTGAGCTGACGGTGGTCGGGGTCCCGGGAGAGGGTACGGGCCGAGGCGAGCCGGTAGCCGTCGCGCTCGGCGCGGAACACGTCGATGCCGAGCAGGTGCAGCTCGTCGCAGTCGGCCTCGCCGAGCCGCTGCGCGGCGGTCACGGCGTCGGCGGCCAGGGCGTTGGCCGGGCCCCAGGGCAGTCCGAGGCTCCGCTCGCGCTCGGCGATGATCCCCGCGGCGAACCCGCAGGGCGGTACGTGCACGGCCCGGCGGTCCGGGTCCTCGGGCGCGACGACCCCGAGCCAGGGGTGGTACGCGGCGGCGTACGAACTGTCGAAGGCGGCCCGCCAGCGGGCGACGGCCCGGACGGGGAGCCCCGGCGGCACGTCGAGGAGGGCGACGAACCGGCGCTGACGCTCGGCGAGGGCGACGAGCCGCTGCTGGCGCAGCAGGATCTCGGGCAGTTGCACGGCACCGTCGAGGAGCAGGGCGCGCGGCCGGGCCGGGTGCAAGGTCAGGGGGGCGGTCGGCGGCGGGCAGGGCGCGAAGGAGCCGCCGGGCTCCCTCGGCGGGGTCTCGGTGGTGGGGACGGACTCGCCGTACTGCCAGAGCAGATCCGGTACGCAGAGCAGCGCGACCTCGCCGACCAGCGCCATCCGGTCCATCCCGACGACCTGCCCCGGCACGGCTTCCTCGGCGCCCTCGAAGCCGCCGACGGGCAGCAGTTCGGCGGGGACCGTCCCCTGGAAGCTGTCACCGCCGATGGCCCCGTAGCGGTCGGCGCCGGGGCGGACGGGCCGGGAGAGGGCGGAGCCCAGGTACCCGTCCGGAGGGAGCAGCGCCCCGGGCCACGGCCCGTCGGGGGCCACCAGCAGGGATTCGGCGGCCAGTACGGCGGCGGCGTACCGGGGGTGCGCGGGGCCCAGCCCGAGTTCCGCGAACCGCTCCAGGCGGGGGTAGGCCGGGTCGCCGTCGGCCACGGTGACGGTGGCGGTGACGATCTCGGCCTCGACGGCCGGCGGTCGGGACCCGCGGCCGGCCGCGCCGCCGCCCGGCGGCCGGTCCAGGACCGCGACCCGGCCGCGCAACCCGTACGCGTCCTGCCGTTCGGCCAGTTCGAGGACGCGGAAGAAGCTCCCGGAGGCCGGCAGCCCCGGCCCCCGTACCCTCAGCACGGAGCCGGCCGGCGGGGTGCGCCCTTCGGGCAGGGCCAGCTCCCGGCCGGTCGCGGCGGCCTCGAACTGCCCGGAGCCGGTGAACTCCCAGCGCACCGAGAGCCGCCCGCCCCAGCTTCCCTCGTCCCGGGCGCGCAGCCCGACCGCACAGGGCGTCCCGCGGCCCGGGTCGGCGCCGGGCCCGTCCGCGCGGGCCAGTGTGGTGTGGTGCAGGGCGCGGGCCTCCTCGGCGGCGGGATGCGGGGCCCGCGGCAGCGGCGCCACCCGCAGTACGTGGGCCCGGACCCCGCCTTGGGTGAAGAAGGCCCGTACCGCGTACGGCAGCAGCCCGGGTCCCTCGAAGCCGCCGAAGTACCGCTGGTAGTCGGCCCAGCGGTCGACGGCCACCGGCTCGTCGACGGGTCCGCGGGGTGCCACGCCGACGAAGCCCGCGATGTCCAGGCGCACGGGCCGGAAGGAGGGCGCCGCCCGCCGCCCGTCCCGGTAGACCCCGGGCGCCCCGAGGCCCGGTCCGGCAAATCCTGCGGGGCTCACCCGGCTTCTCCGGGCAAGTCCCGGTCTGCAGACGGGGCGGTGACGGGTCCTTGGAAAGGAGCCGGGGAGCGGCGGAGTCCTCCGCACGTCCGCCCTGGCCTGCGCTCCCTTCCGTTGTCAGTGGGGGCTGTTGGATTCCGACCGTGGCGACGAAGCCTCTGGACGACAACGTGATCGGCTTGCGCGCCCGGTACACGTACCGGCTGCGTCTGTCCTCCACCGCGCTCGCCGGCCTCGAAGCCGAGTGGTCGCGGTGCCGGTGGGTGTGGAACGAGTGCGTGTCGATGTCGCGCAGGGTTCACGCCCTCGACAAGGACGCAGAACAGAAGATCAGGTGCGGTCCGGCACGACTCGACGAGATGCCGGCCCAGACCCGCCAGTCGGTGGCCTGGCTGCGTGAGGGTGCTTCGGTGCCGCAGCAGCAGACGATCCGTGACTTCGCGAAGTCCCGTGCCAAGGCGGTGAAGGACATCAAGGCGAGGCTGCCGCTGCGGCAGCGGGCCGGAATGCCCGGGATCAAGCGGAAGCGCGAGGCCGTGCCGTCGCTGAACTCCACTCGCCGCGGGTTCTCGATCAAGGATGGCCGTCTGCACCTGGCGGGCGGGATCGTGCTGACGGTCGTGTGGTCGCGTGACCTGCCGTCCGACCCCACCAGCGTGCGTGTGTACCGCGACAGCCTCGGGCACTGGTACGCGTCGTTCGCCGTGACGGCCGAGACGCAGCCGCTGCCGGAGACCAGAGCGGTGATCGGTGTGGATCGGGGCATGAAGGAGACCGCTACGACCACCTGCGATGCCCACGGCCTCCCGCATGCCGAGCACGGGAAGAAGGCCACTGCAAGGCCGACCCGTTGTCAACGGATGACGGCCCGCCGCGCGACGCCCGAGAACCGGCCGGACAGCGCCGGGTACCGCAAGGCCCGCAAGGCAGCCGACGCCGCGATCGGCGCCACGAAGACGGCCCTGATCGAGCAGGCCCACAAGCACGGCCGGAAGCTGCACCTTGTGCACCCCGCGCACACCACCATGGACTGCGCACGGTGCGGAGCGAGAACCAAGCACGCACTCCCCCTTTCCGAAAGGACGTACACGTGCA